>NZ_JVGV01000022.1:0-187982 GCF_001076775.1 Streptococcus pseudopneumoniae | reverse complement strand
TTGGGCAGCAGCTAATTCACTGGCAGACAAATCACTCTTCGGAATATAGTGGAAGTGATTGCCGTGAGGTACAATATAAGCATCACCCGTATCTTCTATGATATCAGATGCATTAAAGATATACCCATCATCCGTTGTGTAGCGTCCTTGAGCTCTGGCTGCAACTACTGCCTGATCGTTAGAACCGCCACCGTGATTACTACTATGTTCCTGCTTCTGACGTTTAATCTCTTCTTTTGTACGAATATTGTCCGCATGAGCTGCATCTTTAAGGTAAACATAGTATTTCCCGTCTACCTTGATGACATAGCCACCCTTGATTTCATTGACAATGTCTGAATTCTTCAACTGATAATTCGGATCTTTCATCAGCAGTTCTTCACTGATGATAGCGTCATAAGGAACCTTGCCATTATAGTAATGATAATGGTCTCCATGAGAGGTCACATAACCTTGATCCGTAATCTTGATGACGATTTGTTCGGCGTTGATTCCCTCTCTCTTACTAACTTCATCTGGTGTCAAGTTCTCTGCCTTTTGACCAGTCTGATCACCATCTATATAAGCTACTCGATTAGACTCTTTCTTAACTTGACCAGCTTGGTAACGACCAAGTTCATAGGAACAAACACTTAGGGCAAGAACTGCCACCGAACCCGCCACATATTTTTTATTGATTTTCATTCTTTCCTCACTTTAATTCTTCTGCTAGAACACTCATATTTTCTTCAAGATTTTCTAGGTAAGTCTTGTCATTTTGTGGGTCTGCCTCTAAAGGATTCAGAGTTTTAAGCCCCACACCTGTTGATTTGACAAGAGTTTCAGCTACTTTTGAAGAAGCATTACTTTCTGTAAAAATCGTTTTAACCTTATAGGTTTTTACAAATTCCTGAATTTCTGTTAGTTGTCTTGGACTTGGTTCTTGTTCTGGAGAGATACCTGCAATACCAAGTTGATTGAGTCCAAATCGCTTAGCAAGATAAGAAAAGGCTGTATGCTGTGTTACAAAAGTTTTCTGACTCGCTTTTTCAAATTTAGGCTGGAATTTCTTAGTCAATTCTTGAGCTTTTTTGATAAAGGCTTGCGCATTTTTTTGATAAGTTTCTTTATGCTCACTATCCACCTCTGAAAGTTTATCAGCGATAATCTGAGCTTCTTCACCAGCTTTTTCAGGATCTAGCCAAGTGTGAGGATCATAGAGCGTTTTTTCATCAACTCCATCACCTGCTTCCACATCTTCTAGCCCTGGGACGCGATCTAAAGTCATTCCCTCTGAAGCCTCTAAAACCTTAACTTTGGATTTTTTAAGATTGGGGTCCAGACTTCCTGCCCAAGATTCGAGCGTATGAGAATGATAAACAAAGACATCTGCATCATAGATGGCTGCAATGTCGTTCGCTGAAGGTTCAAAGGAGTGAATCCCACTACTTGACTGAATCATCCGAACATCATTCAAGTCACCAGATACTTCCTTGACCATAGCATAGACAGGATAAAAACTGGTTACAATTTTCATCCCTTTCCCAGTCTGACTTTCCTTTTGGCCACAAGCCCCTAAACACAAAAGAAAGACACTTAACAATACTAAAAATAAACTCTGTTTTTTCATAAACAACCCCTTAACTATTTAATTAACTGGTAAACATTCTACTCCTAAAAATTTAATCTGTCAAGCTATTTTTAGAAAAAATTTGAAATTTCTTTCACATATAAAAATCAGGGCCGCCTTGTTTTTCAAAAGTGATCCTTGCTTGGTCGTTTTGGAGGCTTGCTCAAAGCGATGGTTGTAGGACCAGTTTGGCAACCAGATGAGGGCCGCTAGGCCAACAAAGAGGGTCAATAGGATAACAAAGGTCTGCCAGGAACTAGCTTCTACAATCGGTACAGCCACCATTGAACCGACCGTTCCCGCTAAGCCCATCATGGTGATATAGACGGTGGTATAGAGCCCAACCTTAAGTGGGAAATGCACGGAGACCAGACTGGGCAGGAGGACATTGATAATGGCCACTGAAATACCGATTAGGATGGTTCCAAGAAAGAGCCCTGCTACACCTACAATCCGAAGCAGGGAGCCAGCTGTCATGACCAAGAGGGCCAGGCCCAAGAGTTTTTCCAGACCCAATCGAGCCGCCCAGCCAGGAGCCAGGGAAGAACAAAGGGCAAACATGACGAGGGGCAGAGAAGTCAAAATGCCCAAGTCACTGACTGAAACACCCAGGCCAGCCGCAATATCCGTCAAAACAGCTGGAATCGCAGTAAATGGGACCCGCATCACGGCCCCCATCATCATCACACCAATCAATAAAAAGAATGATTTTTTCTTGTTACTAGAGTTTTTCATACACCTAGTATAGCATAAGTTTTGCTAGGGAGTAAATAATTGAATGGTTCAAAGAATTTTTTTTGAAAGGAGGCTACTCCTGCTCCCCTTTTCTATCAGATGTTGCCCAATCATCAGAAGTTGATACTTCTTTACTCGTAAGGTATAGAAGAATAGATTCTCCAAAACCATATAGATTGACAGTCCAGAAAGTAAGAAGTAAGAGGTTCCGATGACTTGTTCAATCTGAGTTAGGGTAGCAATCCCTTCTCGTAGCACTTTATAGAGGGGGGCATTTTCTTTTAAAATGGTCCAAATGGCTTTCAAAGTCGCTTCCATGTCCCCAAGGCTTTGTAAACTAAGGCTCCGCAGCTTGTCTAAAATCTGTTCAACAGTCGCTTGAAAATCATACTGTCCAAGCTCGCCAGATAGCTGGTAAATCTGCCATCCCTGGATGATCAGGACAAGCAGGACAGCCAAAATAGCCCCAGCCATCAGCCAGATTAGCCCGTAATAGGCCCAGGTCAGGCGCATCAAGGAAGGACTAAGTCCTCTTTCTCTCTTCAAAATGCCCAGCAAGTGCATATTTCCCCAAAAGTAGAGGATGAGCTGACCCAGAAAGGCAAGAATCAAGAAAACTCCCATCCAAATTAGTTTTTGGCTGATAAAGGTGCCGAATTCACCTGCCAAAAGGGCGTCCAGATAGGCCATGGAGGGAGTCAGACTGGCTTTGATGATTCCCTGGTAGATGGCCGGCTGGAGCATGAGTAGGACAAAGATAAGCAAAGCCCAAGAGCCATGGAGCAGCCGACTGAAATTAGGCTTCACCATGAACTCTTCCTGCTTTCACTTTTATACCCATCCACCGTAACATGAAGATGAGAATGAGGGCAATGGGCCAAAGTTTGACTGGGAAAAAGAGGGAGATGAAGATACCTGCCAGCCACTCCTTCTGCAGCAAGGTGACCGCCAAAGAAAGGCTGACAACCAGAACGACAAAGAGGGGGTCGTAGCCTGGCAGCAATTGGGCCACTGCAAAGCCCTGCAGGATGCTGGCAAAGGTGATGGGAAAAATATCTCCGCCTGTCCAGCCTGTTTCCAGGCAGATTTCCAAAAAGAGAAGTTTGAGAAGGGACAGACCAAACAAAACTAGGACTGGTAGCTCCAGCCCCATCTCCACAACTGAGTGCATGGCATGCTGGCCAGAAAAGAGCAGGCTGGGCGCAAAAACCGCAATTCCAAAGATGGCAATTGCACCAAGCATGACTTTAGCAAAGAGAGGCAAGGAATACGCCTTCAAGACAGCTTTTATCTTTTTCATCAGCCAATAGTAGACTTTACCAAAGAGGAAGCCATAGAGCATGAGGGGCAAAATCAAAACCAATTCCGCCATCTGCCACTGGCTGTCACCCAGTTTGGTGATAAAGGAAGGTTGCTCGGTCATCCGCATCAGCAGGACAAAAATAATCAGGCCGTTGACAATGAAAAACAAGCGCTTCTTCTTATCCGTTCCCTTCTGGCTGGCTGGATAGGTCAGCAGGTATTGACTGGGATGGAAAAGCCTGACAAACTTATCTTGGAGGGGCAGGTGCTTCAGCTGCTCTCTATTAGCTTCTAGGTAACGGAGCTTATCCGCCTGCCAGATGGAGTAGGCAATGACTGCCCCCAACAAAGGGGCCTCTGGCCCAACTCCTGCTCCCATTACAAGGATGAGTAGGGCCAAGACCAGGCTGCGCCAAGTATGGCGGTAATTGACGGTCTGACCTTCTTTCAGCTCCTCCATCAGCTCATGGCTGGTTCTAGGCAGACTCCCCCACTTTCGTTTGAGGGCAAAGACCAAGAAGCCACCCACCAAGAGCAAGAGACCTTTATAAAGGTTGGGAAAGGGCACAGAATGCCCCCAGCTTTCCCACAATAGATGGCTGCCAAATTTTTCAGCCATCAGAAAGAGAAAGGCAACTAGGGCAATCAGACTGCTCAAGCAGAAGCCCGAAAGCAGGATCCTAAGATTTTGTTTCTTCATCACTTTTGATCCTCCTCCTTGGGCAAGAGCTTGTTCATCTCCATATAGTAGGTCACCACAATCCCTGACAGACAGCCGAAAAAGAGGAGGCCATAGAGAGACAGGATAACACTGACAATCCTGCCGATGGCTGTTGTCACCACAATATCCCCATAGCCCGTAGTGGTCGAGGTCACGAAAGAATACCAAATACTATCTCCGAAAGTCTCAATGGCAGGCTCAGTAAACAACAAGATCAGGGCTGCCAGAAAGAGATAACAGACAAAGGACAGGATAAAATTGGAAAAATGGGTTACCTTGACAATATGCCACAAAACCTGCAAAGGTTTCTTTTTTCTAAGATTCGCTTTCATGGTATTTCCTCCTAAAAGAGCGGACTCAAGACTCTTAGAACAGCCTGACCTGTCCGTTTCAGCAGTCCTTCTCCCAGCTCCTTCAACTGCACTTCTTCACTGACCGCAAAGGTTTCGAGATAGTCTTCTTTCAAGTCCTTGAGCGCGTCAACCTCATAAAGGAAGGTACCGCATTCAAAGTGCAGGTAGAGGCTGCGGTAGTCCATGTTGATGGTCCCAACGACGCCAACCTTATCATCTGCCAGATAGCTCTTGGCATGGATAAAACCTGGCGTGTAGCGATACAAGCGAACGCCTGCTTCCAGAAGCGGACGGAAATAGGATTCGGTCAGGGTGTAGACAGCCTTCTTATCTGGAATCTTCGGCACTACGATGCGGACATCTACCCCTCTTTTGGCCGCCATGGTCAGAGCCAGTGTCATCTCATGGTCGATAATCAGATAAGGGGTAAAGATGTAAACATAGTCCTTGGCATTCCAGAGGATATCCATATAGAGGTTCTCTGAAATCAGCTCCTCATCCAAAGGCGAATCGGAGAATGGCTGGACATAACCCTTGGCCTTTACGGACTTCTTAGGCAGATAGGCCGCAACATGGGTCTGCTCCTTGCGGCAGGCATCCCAAACCGAGAGGAACATGAGGGTCAGATTGGCAACCCCATCCCCTTCCAAGCGCAGACCGGTATCCTTCCAGTGGCCTAATTTGCTGTCCACATTGATGTATTCATCCGCGATATTGATGCCCCCGTTGTAAGCCACATTTCCATCAATGACTAAGATCTTGCGATGGTCGCGATTGTTCATTCCCAGAGCTAGATAAGGGACCATCGGGTTAAAGGTTACCACCTTGACGCCATTGCTCTCCAGCTCGGCCTTGAAGCCCTTTGGCAAGACCATCAGAGAACCCAAATCATCATACATGACACGGACATCCAGGCCTTCCTGTGCCTTGTTGATCAGGATATCCTTCATCCCATCCCACATCTGCCCTTGGCCGACAATGAAGTATTCAAAGAAGATAAAGGACTGGGCCTGCTCCATATCTTTGAGCATGGAGGCATACATGTCCTCACCCAGTTTGAAATAGGACACATCCGTATTGCCATGGCGGGTATAAGTGCCCTGACTGGCAATGTAGTCCGAAATTCCTTTGACCTCGTCTGCAATTGGGACATCTTGGGAAGAATAGTTAGTTTGCTCTAAGGCTTGTTCAATGCGGGCTTCCGACTCTTGAATGGCCTTTCTCAGCTTCTTAGCTGGTTGCTTGTTGGCAGAGATTAAGTAAAGAAAGGTTCCAAACATGGGCATGAGGCCAATCAGGATGAGCCAGCCAATCTTGTAGACCGGATTATCCTTGGAGCTGACAATAGCCAACATCATCAGGACACTGACAAGCCCCAAAATAGCTGTAATCACTGTGGAATAGCTGCTTAATTGGTAGAAAAAGAGCAAGAGCCAGGCCAGTTGTACAAAGAGCAGGATGGCCCCGATGGTGACCTTGTTAAAGAGGATATTTTTCAGCTTCTCCATATTGAAACCCTTTCTAACTTATGCTTTTTTAGATTTGAAATAGAGAACGATAGCCGCAATCCCTTGGTAGATAAAGACAAAGGCCACGGTATAGGTCACAATCACGCCTGTCATGAGTGGGTGACCCATCATGATGATCCCTGCGATAATCCCCAAAATACCCGTCCAAAGAAGGGTGCTGCCCAACTTCTTGTCCACTTTTTTGACTTCAAAACTCATAATCGTCTTGGAAACACCTGTAAAGAGGGCCCAGAAAGCAAAGATGAAGGGAATGAAGGTCACTTTTTCAAAGAAGGTCCCTGAGAAGAGCCAGATAGCCAAGAGAACCGTCATCACACCGGTGAAGAGGTCCCAACCGCTTTTCTCATCAGCTGAGAAGTATTTGATGATATCAGAAATACCGTTGACCATGAAAATGAGGGCAAACAAGATGGCAAAGGACAGAAGGCTGAGGGCTGGATTGGCCATCAGATAAAAACCTGCAAGAATGGATAAAACACCCGCTACGATAGACAACCATGATAATTTTTTAGACATAATAACTCTCCTAATATTTATTGTTTTTTTATTTATTTTTGTGTTGATTTCGAGGACAGGCCTCATACTGGACTTCTAATCATGAATCACTCCTTTTCACTTTTCATCCTTTAAAATGCCATAAATCATGAGATGAAGGACCTTTTTGAGGTCATTTTCATATTGGCTGGCCAAACTGCTGGTTCCTTGAGATCCGCTGGCCCCAGATAATAACTCCGAAAGAGTTGCTGGATAAAGGTCAGATAGTATAGGGCCGCTTCTTGGCTGATATAATCTTTGAGGGTTGACTCAGACAGTAATTTTTCTGAAACCTGACGATTCAAGTCCTCAAAAACAGCCTTTTCCTGTGCCACTTCCTCAGCAATTTCTGCTGGAGCTGTCATCCAAACCTCAAAGAAGACATGGCTGTGGTGAGGAAAATCCTTGGAAAAACGATGACGACGTTCCATATAGTCTGCTAGGCTGGGAATGTCACCTGACTCCCCACGGATGATGGACACAGCCTTCTGAAAGCTCTCACGGACGCAGGCCAGATAGAGCTCCGTCTTGCCAGAAAAGTTATGGTAAAGAATCCCCTTTGAAATCTTGTGATTTTTGCAGAGTTCATTGATGCCGAAGGCCTTATAGCCCTTTTGAGAAAACTCGATTAGGGCCGCTTCAATGATGCGCTCCCGAGTTAGCTGGGTTTTCAACTCTTTTTTCATCCTACTGCTCCTAAGCTTTTTTGACATTATAGACCAGTTGGTCTACAATGTCAACCCCTATGCACTAAAAAAATCTGCTGAGTTTCAATAACTCAACAGATTCTCACTTTATATACTCAATGAAAATCAAAGAGCAAATTAGGAAGCTAGCCGCAGGCTGCTCAAAGCACTGCTTTGAGGTTGTAGATGAAACTGACGAAGTCAGTAACCATACATACGGCAAGGCGAAGCTGACGTGGTTTGAAGAGATTTTCGAAGAGTATTATTCTTCTATGGTAGAATGCTTATAACCATAAGTAAAGTAAATAAGACTTCCTATCAACAAAGCAACTAAGAAAGCAACCCAAGTTTCCATATTATACTGCAACATGAAGGACAAACAAATGATGATTGATAAAATTGGTAATAATGGTACCAGTGGTGTTTTAAATTCTCCAGCTTTGGGCATCCCCTTTTCTCTCCGTAAGCGAATCAAACCATAAGCCAACATGATCAGATAAGACAAGGTACAAATATTTAAGAAGGCTGCGATACTAGCAAGAGGGAACATTCCTGCTGCTACTGCTGAAGCTAGACCTGTCAAGATAGTAGCATTTTTTGGTACCTTGCTTGTTTTGGTCAGTTCTTTAAAGGCAGCAGGCATCAATCCGTCACGCGCTAAACTGTAAATCATACGAGATAGGGCATAAGTCATTGAGATACAAACCGTAATCAAGGTTAAGATAGCCACTAATGACACATAATTAGCTGCCCAACTAATCCCAACGCTACGAAGGGCAAAGGCAACGGCATCGTCGACATTTAGATGACTATAGTGAACCACACCAGTCAAAACAAGCGTCACCAAGGCATAAAGAATGGTTACGATAGAAAGCGATAAGACAATCCCTCTAGGAATATTTTTTTGAGGAGTCTTGACCTCATCTACAGCCATAGAGATGGATTCAAAGCCCAAAAAACCAAAGAACATCAAGGACGCACCAGCCATAATACCAGTACTGGCACCATAGATTTGTCCAAAACCATAGGGAGCAAAATTACTCCAGTTATCAAGCTTGATATGCCAGATTCCTACTAAAACAAAGAGAGCTAAAGCAGAAAATTTCAAAATAACTAGAATTGAATTAAAGCGTAAGGCGGCTTTCGCATTAAGTAGAACAAGCGAGGTCACCAAGACCAAGACAAGAATAGGTAATAAATCAACAAACGTCCCTGCTTGAGGATTAAAGGTACCATTTAAAGCCTGAGGAAGGGCTATCCCGTATTGAGAGAGAAGCCCTTTAAAATACGCTGCCCAACCAGAAGCCACACCCGATATGGCTGTCATGAACTCCATCATGGTTAACCAACCTGCCAACCAGGCTGGGAATTCTCCTAAGATGGCATAGAGATAGCTATAGGCACCACCTGTAGCGGGTACTCGTGAAGCAAATTCTGCAAAAAAGAGGGCTGATAATCCCACACACAAGGCAGAAATGACGATTGAAATCACTAGCGCTGGACCCGCTAGAGTTGCGGCTGCAGTACCTGTTATAGTAAAGACACCCGTCCCTACCATGGCTCCGATACCTAACAAAATCAAATCCCATAACTTCAAATGCCTGTGCATCTCCGTTTTATCCAAACTAACATTCTTTGTTCTAAATATATTCATCTTTGACTCCAAAATAAAATGATGATTCTATTTTACCATAAATATAGGATATTTGTGAATATTTATAAAATAATTTTCTAAAAAAATCTGACTACTCTCTTGTAATCAGATTTTTATCTATTCTAGTTCATTTCTTTAAAGGCTGCTTCTGCATCCGCATTGCTGATAACACCAAATTGAATCTTCCCAATCTTTCCTTGACTGTCAATCAAATATTCTGTAGGAATGCTTCGAATTTGATAAGCTTGGAAAGTACTGCCCTTGGTATCGTAGAGAACTGGTATATCTTTATATCCTTGTTCCTGGAACCATTTTGGAAATTCTTCTACTGTTTTTTCCCCTTGAAGACCTGGCGCAACGACACTAAGAATTTCAAAATCACGATCTGGTTTTGCAGCTAATTCCATCAACTCTGGCATACTTTTTTTACATGGACCACACCATGAAGCCCAAAACTTCAAATAAACCTTTTTACCCTTATAATCAGATAACTTCACTTCTTTGCCATCCATTGATTGCAAGGTAAAATCTGGCGCCTCTTTCCCAACAGCAATTTGTTGTACAGTCGTTTGTTGCTGTTGTTTTGGGGATTGTTCTGGTGCTTTAGTCTTTTTAGTCTCTTCCTCACCACAGGCTATCAATACGACTAATGACAAGAGGCTTAAGCCAGCAAACATTACTTTTTTCATCTTTTTCTCCTTTATTCAAAAATTCCAGCTAGAACATTTACTTGTCCTAATAGTAATAAAACTCCCATTAAAATAATAAGGAAGCCACCAATTTTCTTCAGTAGCATCATATGACGTTTAATTTTACTAAAATATGGCATAACTACACCAGAAGCTAGAGCCAAAACCAAGAAAGGAATGGCCATCCCCAGAGTGTAAATTAAGGTATAGATCGCTCCTTGCCAAGCACCATTACCTCCAGAAGCGGCAAGCGCTAAAACAGAACTTAAAACTGGACCAATACAAGGCGTCCAACCAAAGCTAAAGGTAATACCGAGTAAAAAGGCTGACCAATAACGATTGGGTGCTGATTTCTTAAAAGTAAAACTTTTTTGAATCTCTAATTTCTTAAAATGAAAAATTTCCATCTGGTGTAAACCTAAGATGATGATAATCGTACCCATGGTATAGCGAAACCAATTGGCATAGAGAATATTACCAAAGTAACCAGCACCAAATCCTAAGATAAAGAAAATGAGTGAAATGCCTGCGATAAAGCAAAGAGTTCGAATCAGACCTGACCAGGCAACCTTTCTCCCAAATAAAGAAAAGCTTTTTGCGCTTTCCTGATCATCCAGCAAAATTCCAGTATAAACAGGTAACAGAGGGAATATACAAGGGGAAAAGAAGGACAAGATCCCTGCTAAAAAAACGGAGATTGAAAATACTATCGTTTCCAATAAAGAACCAACTTTCTTAATAATTCATATCCTATTTTACTATAATCAATTTCATTTGTATGATTTCTGCTACGCAATTTGAATTAGGCAGTATTTGAAATATTTGTTCCGGTACTAGTTCATTCAGATTCTGCCCCTTTTTTGCCCTCTATACACAAAAAAGCCTATTGACCAAGCTCAAAAACTTGATACAATAGGCTTTTTAAAGGCTGATTATTTAACAGCGTCTTTAAGAGCTTTACCAGCTTTGAATGCTGGTACTTTAGAAGCTGCAATTGTGATTTCTTTACCAGTTTGTGGGTTGCGACCTTTACGTGCAGCACGCTCACGAACTTCAAAGTTACCAAAACCGATCAATTGAACTTTTTCACCAGCTGCAAGGTAGTCAGCTACTGCTGAGAATACAGCTTCAACTGCTGCTGCTGAGTCTTTCTTAGTCAATTCTGTAGCTTCTGCTACTTTAGCGATCAAATCTTGTTTGTTTGCCATGTTAATGATTCCTCCAATTTAATTTCTAATTAACAATTATAATCATATCCTAAAATCCCTTTTAGGTCAAGTTAAAAACGCTATTTCTTCCCATTTTATTTATTTTTTTAAGAGTAGTAACGTACTAAAATAGCCCAAGCGTTCTCACCCGTGTGAGTTTGAATAATAGAGCCCGTTTCCAAAACTGAAATTGGCTTTTCAACATAAGCTTGTAAGCTTTCTTTCATCTCTTTGGCCCAATTAGCACTTCCAGAATATGAAATTCCAATTTCTGCTACAGAACGTTCAGTTAACGAACCTGTCAGCTCATCCAACCATTTTTTAAAAGTTTTAGCTCCACGACCTTTAACGATTGGCTGCAATTCATGGTCTTTCATCTGCATGACAACACGTATATTGAGAAGTGAGCTCAACAATCCAGTTACACGGCCAATTCGTCCACCTTTAACAAGATTTTCCAAAGTCGAAACACCAATATAGAGTTCTGTGTGGTTTTTAACCTCTTCTACATGAGATAAAATTGCCTCCATATCTTTTCCTTCTTGTGCTAACTTCGCAGCCTCAACAACCTGGAATTTCAGGGCTTGGTCAGTGAAGGAACTATCAATAACTGTCACGTCGGCAGTAGATAAACTAGCACCCTGTCGCGCTGCTTCTACAGTACCAGAAAGAGCATGGGACATATGAATAGCAAGAATCTGGCTACCATCCTTGCATAGGTCTTCAAAAACTTCAGCGAAGACACCTACAGGGGGCTGGCTTGTTTTCGGGAGGTTCTTACTTGCTTGCATCAACTGAAGAAATTTACCTTCTTCTTTCAAATCCGCATCAGAATAAACAACATTATCAATCATTACAGATAACGGAACAACAGTGATATCTAATTGTTTTACTAGTTCAGGTTCAATAGTAACAGATGAATCGGTTACAATCTTAATTTTTGTCATAGTATCAATCTTTCTATTTTAGGATTCAGATTGGTTTTCTTACTTTTAATTATATCAAAAAAAGATTAAAAATCCTAATGGAGTCATTCAAATTTTCCTTAAAAATTTGATATAATCTACTTATAAGAAAAGAGGTTCCTATGATTAAAAAAATTTACCCCATTTTAACCATTTTACTAGGTGCTGCTATTTATGCTTTTGGTCTGACTTATTTTGTAGTTCCCCATCATCTCTTTGAAGGAGGGGCGACAGGTATTACCCTCATCACCTTTTATCTTTTTAAAATCCCTGTTTCGCTCATGAACTTGCTGATTAATATTCCTCTTTTCATCCTAGCTTGGAAGATTTTTGGAGCAAAATCTCTCTATTCTAGTTTACTAGGAACCTTAGCCTTGTCCGCCTGGTTGGCTTTTTTTGAGCGTATTCCCCTTCATATTGATCTTCAAGGTGATTTACTGATCACAGCCCTTATAGCTGGGATTCTATTGGGAATTGGGCTCGGAATTATCTTCAATGCTGGTGGGACAACTGGTGGAACTGATATTGTAGCTCGTATTATCAATAAATACACTCATATATCTATGGGAAAACTGCTTTTTATCTTAGATTTTTGTATTCTCATGCTTATTCTCCTAATCTTTAAGGATCTGAGATTAGTTACCTACACGCTCTTATTTGATTTTATCGTTTCTCGTGTTATTGATTTGATCGGCGAAGGTGGCTATGCAGGTAAAGGATTTATGATTATTACAAAACGTCCTGACCAACTTGCTAAGGCGATTAATGATGACCTAGGTAGAGGCGTTACTTTCATCTCAGGTCAAGGTTATTATAGTCGAGAAGATTTAAAAATCATTTACTGTATTGTCGGAAGAAATGAAATTGTGAAAATGAAGGAAATGATTCATCGAATCGATCCTCAAGCCTTTATAACTATTACAGAAGCTCACGAAATCCTTGGAGAAGGATTTACCTTTGAAAAAGAATAAAAAGAGGTAATGTACTGAATTGATTTCTTTTAGAATCTACAATAATAACGTGAAACAATGATAATTTCTCCATCAAAGTAATCCTTTAAATCTTCTGTCGTGAGAGTATCGAATTGACTACTAAAATCAAGAAGATATAATTCCTCTACACCCTCTCGGTTTTACTTTCTTTCACGTTCAGTAGAGTTCAAAATATGTAAAAACAATTCCGAATGATAAGGCTCTAAAGCAATCTTTAAAGATTCATTAAACCTCATAACCACGATAGGCAATAAATCCTTCATCGCAGCCTTGTTGGCAACACGAAATAATTCTTTATCAGATAGTTTGCCAATATCTTTGTGGTTTTTATAGAAAATCTGAAACATATTTTTTACCTGAAGTGTAACAGTGTAGAAAATTCATTTTTTGAAATGATAATAATGTACAAGATATTGAGGTAAGAATTTTAAAACCAGAAAAACGCATTATATCAGGCACTTAAAAACATGATACAATGCGTTTATTTAATATGAAAAGATCTACTGGATTATTTTCAAAATCAACTTCCAGCAGCCTTTTCACTTTTTATTAATAAGTTCCTTCTTCACCTTGACTAGTCAAGATAACAGGTCCATCTTTCGTAATCACAAATTGGTGTTCATATTGGCATGACAGTCCACCGTCAATGGTTTTATGCGCCCAACCGGTCTTCATATCTGTATCAATTTCCCAATCACCTGTATTGATCATTGGTTCAATAGTCAAGACCATTCCTTCACGAAGACGGAGTCCTCGACCTGCAATACCATAGTTAGGAACCATTGGTTCTTCGTGCATGGTTGGGCCAACACCATGACCAACCAAATCACGCACTACACCGTAACCACGACTTTCAGCGTATTCTTGAATCGCTGCTCCAATATCACCGATACGGTTTCCAACAACAGCTTGCTCAATCCCCTTGTACATAGCTTCTTTAGTTACATCCATCAAGTTTTTCACTTCTTCGGACGGTGTACCAACAGCATAAGCCCAACATGAGTCTGCAAGACCACCAGAATAGCTCTGAGTGTATTTTTTCATTTGTTCAACATTGTTGAAGTTTAATTTTGAGACATTCAGGTCGGATTTAGCAATTGGGCCTCCCAAAACCATATCAACTTTGAGCAAATCACCATCTTTCAAGATATAGTGACGAGGGAAAGCATGAGCCACTTCATCATTAAGAGAGCAACAGGTAGCATAAGGATAGTCCATCATGGCACCGTCAACTCCAATCTGAAGCGGAAGGAAATTTTCTTCCTTACAACGACGGCGAACATACTCTTCAACTTCCCACATATCTACGCCAGGCTTAATCAAATCACGCAAGCCGATATGAATACTTGCTAGAAAATCACCTGCCTTATCCATAGCTTCGATTTCACGAGCTGATTTTAATGTTATCATTTTTTCTCCTAGTTTCTAATTAATTTTAACGGTTACATTTGCTTTTGAAACAATCTGATGACCATGATAAATATCGTAATCAATAATAGCTGACCGTCTAGTATGGTGGATAATGCGTGCTTGAATGCGCAGTGTATCATCTATCTGAACAGCCTGCAAAAAGTAGATTAGCATCTGCTCGATGATGAGATTGCGCCCACTATTCACAACTAAATCTTGGGTCATATGAGTCAGTATCTCTGCCAATACACCATTAGCCAAAACACCGTTCTTCTCTAGCATAAAGGGTTCCACTGTAATAACTACTTCATCATGGTGATAAGAAAGTTTTTGACCAATCTGTTCAGAAAAAGTAGGTAGAGCAGAAACTTGGGAACGACTCATCTTCTCCATGACATCTCGTCTGGTTACAACCCCAAGCAAGGTTTGATTATTTCGAACAACCGGTACCATTTCAAAGTCTTCAGCAATCATCCGTTGACTGACATTGGCAATATTTGTCGATAATCCAACCAAAAATAGACTACGAGACATGACCTTGTCAATTGTGGTGCTTGGTGACTTATCACCAGCGTCTCTCATGGTAACAACCCCAACAACAACCTGATGTTGATTGATAACTGGGAAACGGCTGCTACGATTCTTACGCACCAAGTCCAAATAATCTTTAACAGTGTCAGTCTCTCTCAGAAAACCATACTCATGACTCGGACGATAAAGTTTCTCAACTGTCAGAATATCAGTCTTGATTTGTACATTTGAAAGGGCTTTATTGATCATGGTCGCGACAGTGAAAGTGTCATGTTTGCTTCTTAAAACAGGAATTCCTTTTTGATTGGCCAGTTTAAGCACATCATCATGAACCTGAAATCCACCTGTAACCAGAACTGCATTTTCATTTTCCAGCGCTAATAATTGAATACGAGTCCGGTCACCAACAATCAAGAGTCCCCCATCATGAAGGTAAGATAAAATATTTTGCTCAGTCATGGCACCGATTGAAAACTTACTAAATTCTCTCTCTAAACCGTCTTGTCCAGCCAGAACCTCAGAAGAAGTCACTTCAGCAATTTCAGCAAAAGTTAATCTCTCTATAGCAACTTTCTGAGATTTAACACGGATAGTACCACTTCTTGGGCGAGTCTCTACAATTCCACGGTTTTCAGCTTCTTTAATGGCCCGATAGGCCGTTCCATCACTGACTCCTAGATGGTTGGAAATGCTTCGAACACTGACTCTTTTACCAACAGGTAATTCTTCCAAATAACTTAGAATTTCTTGGTGTTTACTCATTAATTTCTCCCTTTACAAAGCGAAACTCAAGATAATCTCGCATTTTTCTTGTATAGCGATCACTTCCTTTAAACTGACGGAACAAACGAAATCCAGACTTAAGAGCAACCCGTTGACTAGCTTCATTTTCAAGGTGGGTAATGATGGATAGTTGTTTTAAACCAAATTCCTCAAAAGAAAGCTGACAAATTTTTCTAACAACCTCTGTCATAAATCCTTGCGACCAAGCATCTTTTCTCAAAAAATAGCCAAGCTCAGCTTCTTTTTTGATTTCATCTAACTTCTCAAATTTAATAGAACCAATCATTTGTTGATTTTTCTGGTCACAAATTGCCCACACTCCCAAAGGGGACTTCATAAAGTAATTCGCTAATGCATATTGACTTTCTTCCAAACTAGCTTGACTTGGAAAAATGAATTGTAAATTTTCTGGATTTGAAGCTATCTCATGGAAGTCTTGACTATCACTAAAAAAGAAAGGACGCAAATACAAGCGATCCGTTTCAAAAAAAGAAAACATTGCTAATTTGGTCCAAATATTCATAAACACCCCTACGGTTTATTCTTCAACAAGTGTAATATCTGCTCCTAGATTACGTAATTTTTCAATAATATCTGAATAACCACGTAAGATGAACTCAATATTTGTAATTTCAGTTTTGCCTTCAGCCATTAAACCAGCAATGACAAGTGCGGCCCCAGCTCTAAGGTCAGTAGCTTTTACATTTGCACCACGCAAACCACGTCCACCAGTATATAAAATATGGTCGTTTGTAGTCGTAATATCTGCGTCCATCTTTGCTAGTTCAAAAACATGGTTTACTCGTTTTTCATAAATGGTATCAATAATGGTACCACGCCCCTCTGCTGTTAACAAGAGTGGAGTAATTGGTTGTTGCAAGTCAGTAGCAAAACCAGGATAAGGTGCTGTCTTAATATTGATTGCTTTCAAATTAGACTGTTCTTCGACAAAAATACTGTCTTCAGATACAGTCATTCTCACACCCATCTCTTCCAACTTAGCGATGAATCCTTCTAAGTGTTCGTATAATACATTGTTGATACGAATTCCCTTACCGACTGCAGCAGCTAAGGAAATATATGTTCCTGCTTCAATACGGTCTGGAATCACCTGGTGGCGAGTTCCGTGTAATCTTTCAACACCATCAATAGTGATAATATTAGTTCCTGCCCCACGGATATGGGCACCCATATTATTCAAGAGAGTGGCAACATCAATAATCTCAGGCTCACGGGCTGCATTTTCAATAATAGTACGCCCATTTGCTTTAACCGCAGCAATCATCGTATTAATCGTCGCACCGACACTAACCGTATCCATGTAAATACTTGCACCATGAAGTCCCACATCTTTAGCAGATAACTTCATGTTATCTCCCTCGTAGCTAACAGTAGCTCCCATTGCTTCAAAAGCCTTTAGGTGTAAGTCAATAGGACGTGGTCCCAAATCACATCCACCAGGCAAACCAACTGTAGCTTCCCCAAAGCGACCTAAAAGACTTCCATAAAAATAATAAGATGCACGAAGACTGTTGATTTTCCCATAAGGCATTGGAATATTTTGAACACCTCGTGGATCAATCTCTAACACATCGTCATAACGCTTAACGGTAGCACCCATTAACTCCATGATTTCGACAAGACTAGCAACATCGGAAATATCTGGAACACAATCCAAAGTCACCACATCATCAGCCAAAATAATAGCTGGAATTAAGGCCACAACGCTATTTTTAGCACCGCTAATAGTGATTTCACCTTGCAAGGGCAATCCACCATTGATAACAATTTTTCTCATTTTAAATTTTTAATACTCTTTCAAAATTTCTAAAAAGGTCCTACGTTAAAGTATATCATAAATTCACCCTTTTTTCCATCATTTTCAATTATATTAGCTGAATCGGATTTATTAGTAAATGAGCTGTCTTGAAATGTTTTACGCCTTTTTGCCCCCTAAATACAAAAATAGCCCTTCGGATAAAATCCGAGGGGCTAGAAACGTTGTTAAATCAACGGCCGAACTTTTGAATTTCAAGGTTCGGGATAAAATAGTTCACTGAACTATTTTATTTTTTAAGGTTGTAGAATGATTTCAATCCACGGTATTCAGCTACTTCACCAAGTTGGTCTTCGATGCGAAGCAATTGGTTGTATTTAGCGATACGGTCTGTACGTGAAAGTGAACCAGTCTTGATTTGTCCTGCATTAGTTGCAACTGCGATGTCAGCGATTGTTGAATCTTCAGTTTCACCTGAACGGTGTGATACAACGGCAGTGTAACCAGCTTCTTTAGCCATTTCGATAGCTTCAAAAGTTTCAGTAAGAGTACCGATTTGGTTAACTTTGATAAGGATTGAGTTAGCAGCACCTTCTTGGATACCACGTGCAAGGTAGTCAGTGTTTGTTACGAAGAAGTCGTCACCAACAAGTTGAACTTTCTTACCAAGACGTTCAGTAAGAGCTTTCCAACCATCCCAGTCGTTTTCATCCATACCATCTTCGATAGTGATGATTGGGTATTTGTTAACCAATTCTTCAAGGTAGTCGATTTGTTCTGCAGATGTACGAACAGCAGCACCTTCACCTTCAAATTTAGTGTAGTCGTAAACTTTACGTTCTTTATCGTAGAATTCTGATGAAGCACAGTCAAATCCGATAAATACATCTTTACCTGGAACGTATCCAGCAGCTTCGATCGCAGCAAGGATAGTTTCAACACCGTCTTCAGTTCCTTCGAAACGAGGAGCAAATCCACCTTCGTCACCTACGGCAGTTTCCAAACCACGTGATTTAAGGATTTTCTTAAGAGCGTGGAAGATTTCAGCACCGTAACGAAGAGCTTCTTTAAATGTTGGCGCACCAACTGGCAAGATCATGAACTCTTGGAAAGCGATTGGAGCGTCAGAGTGAGAACCACCATTGATGATGTTCATCATTGGAGTTGGAAGAACTTTAGTATTGAATCCACCAAGGTAGCTGTAAAGTGGGATTTCAAGGTAGTCAGCAGCAGCACGAGCTACAGCGATAGACACACCAAGGATTGCGTTTGCACCCAATTTACCTTTGTTAGGAGTACCGTCAAGAGCGATCATAGCACGGTCGATAGCTTGTTGATCACGTACATCGTAGCCGATGATTGCTTCAGCAATGATGTTGTTTACGTTGTCAACAGCTTTTTGTGTACCAAGACCACCGTAACGAGATTTGTCACCGTCGCGAAGTTCAACTGCTTCGTGTTCACCAGTAGAAGCTCCTGATGGAACCATACCACGTCCGAAAGCACCTGATTCAGTGTAAACTTCTACTTCAAGTGTTGGGTTACCGCGTGAGTCTAGGACTTCGCGAGCGTAAACATCAGTAATAATTGACATTTTTTACTCTCCTTATGAGTTAAATTTTTTACACCTCTATAATACCTTAAAAGCCCTCCTTTTTCAAGAAAAAACGTTATCTTTGTGCAAATTTTCCTTAACTTTATAAAGTAATCGCTTTCTTTTGTCTGTTTTATTCTAACTTTTATGATATACTGTTTTCATGACAGATTTATCAAAACAATTACTTGAAAAAGCTCATGGTGGCTCAAAATTAAATCCAGATGAGCAAAGACGCTATCTTGGCACTTTTGAGGAAAGAGTTCTTGGATATGCAGATATTGACACAGCAAATAGCCCTCAGTTAGAAAAAGGCTTTTTATCTATTTTAGAAAACCTTCAGCAAAAAGCAGAACCACTATTTGTGAAGATTTCACCAACTATCGAATTTGACAAGCAAGTTTTCTACTTAAAAGAAGCTAAAGAAACTGATAGTCAAGCTACCATTGTATCTGAAGAGCATACTTCTTCTCCTTTTGGCCTGATTATCCATAGCAATGCACCAGTACAAGTAGAAGAAAAGGACCTTCGACTTGCTTTTGCAAAACTTTGGGAAGTTAAAGAGGAAGAACCATCCAAAGCATCCTTATGGAAGAAATGGTTTGGCTAAATCATGCGCATATTTAATAAGTGCCCGATATTGGCTGCCGTGCGTTCCAGATAGAGACTGGCATTTTTCAAACTATCTTCTAAAGGTTCACTTTTCTCCAAAATAGAAAAGGCTGCTTGGATATTTTCAAATGGTAAGGGAGGTAAATCTTCAGCAAGACTACCGCAAATAGCAATAACAGGAACTCCGACAGGGGTTCTTTTTGCTACGCCTATAGGCGCTTTCCCAGCAAAGCTTTGACAATCTAGTCTTCCTTCTCCTACAACAACCAAGTCAGCATGTAAAACTTTCTTATCAAAGTTGATTAAGTTCAAGCAGGTATCAATTCCTGATACGATATTTGCCTGAGCAAAGGCACACAAACCGCCAGCAATGCCTCCACCAGCTCCTGCTCCTTTAATTTGCAATGTTGCAGGTGAAACTTTTTTATAAAAATCTTGGATTGCCTGATCTACGACTGCAAACATAGTAGGATGTAGGCCTTTTTGCTTACCAAAAGTATAAGTCGCACCTTGATGACCACATAAGGGACTCACGACATCTGCTAAAATACGAATTTGAACATCTTCTGGAATTTCATAGCGATTTTCTATTGAAACAGAAGCTAATTTTAGTAAGGATTGACCGCAAGCCGGTAAGACATTTCCATCCCTATCATAAAATCGATAACCTAAACCAGCAGCGATTCCAATTCCTCCGTCATTACTGGCCGTACCACCAACACCGATATAGATATCTTTAATCCCTTGACTAATGAGGTGGCGAATCAATTCTCCAATACCACAAGTTTGGATTTTCAGTGGATCTCGTTTCTCTAGCGGAATCTTTCCAAGGCCAACCAAATCAGCAACTTCAAATAGTGCCAGTTGTTCTTTTTGAAAATAGCGCATGGCTTCTTTTTGTCCAAAAGGGCCTGTCACTTGGATCCAATTTTCTTCTAGGTCAATAGAATGTCGAATAGCATCAACAGTACCTTCTCCCCCATCACCAACAGGGCAGAGGAGACATTCTACATCTGCTATCGATTGTTGGAAGCCTCTTTTTATTGCTTCAGCTACCTGTTGAGCTGTCAAGCTTTCCTTAAACGAATCCGGTGCAATTACAATCTTCATATTTTCCCTCATTCTAAACAGTCAATCAAAGGAAGTACTTCTAAAAAATCCCTCTTGTCAACATGATTCGGTATTTCTTTTTTGAGTACTTCTTTGGCACAAAATGCGATTCCAAGTCCCGCCGACTTCAACATCAATAAATCATTGGCTCCATCACCGATTGCGACTGTTCTTTCTTTAGAAAGTTTTAGTTCCTCTCTCCATTGTTCTAGAGTCTCTTTTTTAACCTCTGGACTGATAATTTCTCCAATCAATTTTCCTGTTAGATGGCCGTCTTTATCTTCAAGTTGGTTGGCAGAGAAATAGGAAATACTAAGGAATTTTGCTAATCTCGCAACTATTGGTGTAAAGCCCCCAGACACCAGACCAACTAGGATTCCGTTCTTTTGGAGAATAGAGATAAATATCTGTGCATTTGGCGATAGATGAATAGAGTCGAAAGCTTTATCAAATACAGAGACAGGAAGGCCTTCCAAGAAGGAAACTCTTTTTCTTAAACTACTTTCAAAGTTCAACTCTCCTCTCATTGCCCGACTTGTAATCTGCGAAATTTCTTCCTCACGACCTGCCTCTCTACCCAAAAGATCAATTACTTCTTCTAGGATTAAGGTTCCATCAACATCCATAACACACAATCCTTTTACTTGAGACATCACTCCTCCTCTCTAAATAGCCCAAAAATCGTATGAAATCATCATACGATTTTATCTATTAATTAACTAAACTATGGTACAAGTCAAGGTATGACTTGCAGGCTGTATCCCATGAGAAATCACACTCCATAGCTTGTTTTTGTAGACTTCTCCAAACATCAGGATGGTTTCTATACAAGTCCAAAGCTGTTTGGAAAGTCCAATTCAACCAGTAAGGAGATAGATTGTCAAAGCTAAAGCCAGTACCGCTTCCTTCAATTGGATTAAAGGCTTTAACGGTATCTCGCAACCCACCAACTTCATGGACCAATGGCAAGGTTCCGTAACGCATAGCCATCATTTGAGACAAACCACATGGTTCAAAACGACTTGGCATAAGGAAGAGGTCACAAGCAGCGTAGATTTCTTGAGCTAGTTTGACATCAAAAGTGATATTTGCTGATAGCTTGTCTGGGTAGATTTGAGCAAACCATGAGAAAGCTCCTTCAAAGGCTGGATCTCCAGTTCCCAAAAGAACAATCTGAATATCATTTTGCAAGATATGGTGCAAACTTTCCACCACCACATCAAAACCTTTTTGACGTGTCAAACGAGAAACAATTCCCACCAGTAGAACATCAGTCCTAACGGGTAAGCCAACTCTTTCTTGCAATTTTGCCTTATTCTGGGCCTTCCCAGACAAATCTTCCTGATTAAAATGATAGTCTAAAAGGGCATCCGTCTGAGGATTATAAAGGTCAGCATCAATCCCATTTACGATACCAGAGACCTTACCAGACTCCATTCGAAGAATCTGATCCAAGTTACATCCAAACTGACTAGTCATAATTTCATGAGCATAGCTAGGCGAAACGGTTGAAACACGATCCGCATAGAGAATACCAGCCTTCATCCAGTTCAGACAGTTATTCCAGCGAAGGGTACCATCAGCATAACGCTCAAAGCCAACTCCAAACAAATCCCATAACATTCCTTCTGAAAATTGTCCTTGGAATTCCAAATTATGAATGGTTAAAACAGTTTTAATGCCCTCATAGGCTTGAATCCAACGGTATTTTTCCTTCAACAAGAAAGGAATCATAGCTGTATGGTAGTCATGAACATGGAGAAGATCAGGAATAAAGTCAATCCTTTCCATAGCCTCAATGGCAGCCAGTTGGAAAAAAGCAAAGCGTTCTCCGTCATCAAAATCACCGTAAACATGACCTCGGAAGAAATAATATTGGTTGTCAATGAAGTAGAAGGTCACACCATTTAAGACTGTTTTCTTAATCCCACAGTACTGTCTGCGCCAACCAACACTAACCTCAAAATGAAGCACATCTTCAATCTGATTTCCAAATTTAGCCTCTACCATGTCATAGTAGGGTAAAATTACTGCAACTTCATGTCCCGCTTTTACCAGTGATTTAGGAAGAGCGCCAATGACGTCTCCCAAACCACCTGTTTTTGAAAAGGGTGCACCCTCAGCTGCTACAAATAAAATTTTCATGAATGAATATCCTCTGTTACTTTAGCACCTTTCTTAACGACGACTGGATGTTCTGCAGTTCCACGGATCACAACTCCATCCGCAACTTCAACACCCTTGTCCAAGATAGCATATTCTACCTGAGCACCTTCTCCAATAACAACACGAGGGAATAAGATGCTATCTTTAACCAAGCTATCCTTATGGACATGAATATTACGTGATAAAACAGAATTAGCCACTTGACCTTCAATGATACTACCAGAGGCAAACTGAGAAGTGCTTACCTTAGATGTATTGGCATAGTAAGTTGGCTCTTCGTTTTTGACCTTTGTATAAATCTTTTGGTTTGGTGAGAAGAGAGAATAGAACTTTTGCGATTCAAGCATATCGATATTCGCTTTATAATAAGACTCTACAGAATGAATGTTGGCTAGGTAGCCTGTGTACTCGTAGGCAAAAGCCCCTTCTTTTGCAGCCAAATCCCGTAAAACATAGCGCAACTTCTCTGGATGTTCTTTCTTAGCCTCTTCTTCTAAGCGTTCAATCAACCAAGGGGTATCAACGACAAAGATATCTGTCGACATATTGTAAACTTCATCTGATGATTTACTATCAAAGAGTTTATGAGAACGAACATGGTCTGTTTCATCCACTTCCAAGATTGCGTTTACTTCTGAAATGTCTTTCTTAGCTAGTTTTTTATAAACTACAGTGATAGGCCCTTTTGTTGTACTATGTAGATGGAAAACTTGGTTCAAATCAATATTAATCAAAACATCACAGTTGAGTGAAACTGTTTGGTTTGAGCCAGAACGTTTCAAGTAAGTAAGAAGTTGTTGGTAGTATTCTTTTCCAACTGTACTACTTTCCACACGAGTATTGTAAATACCTAGATAATAGTGGCTAAGAAGAGTTGACAAGCCCCACTCACGTCCTGAACGGATATGGTCAAAGACTGAGCTGATATTGTCTTGTTGGAAAATACCAAAAATACTACGGACACCAGCATTAGCAAGACTTGAAAGCGGGAAGTCAATCAAGCGATATTTACCACCAAATGGCAAACTAGCTACTGGACGGTGGTCTGTCAGTGTTGACATATCATGAAAACCAACTGTGTTTCCTAAAATGGCAGAATATTTATCAATCTTCATCTGTTGCTACCCCCACTACTTCATCATATCCTACAACTTGTACTTCTTCTGTTCCATCAATTTCGACACCATCAGAAATAACTGCACCTTCACCAATAATGGCACGTTTGATTTTAGCTCCCTGACCGACAATTGCACCACTCATGATAACTGAATCTACTACTTCTGCCCCTTCGCGAACTTGCGCACCTGTTGAGAGGATAGAATGTTTAACAGTTCCATCTACGAAACAGCCATCGACAACCAAGGAATCTTCCACATGAGCATTTGCCCCAAGGAAGTTTGGTGGTGAAATTAAGTTTCTTGAGTAAATCTTCCATTGACGGTTACGGCTATCCAAGGCATTTTCTGGTGAAATATATTCCATGTTAGCTTCCCAAAGTGACTCAATAGTACCAACATCTTTCCAGTAGCCATTAAACTCATATGCATAGACACTTTCACCTGACTCAAGGTAATTTGGAATGACATTCTTACCGAAGTCTGACATATCGACATTGCTCTTTTCAGCAGTAACAAGCATATTGCGCAGACGTTGCCAATCAAAAATGTAAATTCCCATAGAAGCTTTTGTAGATTTAGGTTGAGCTGGTTTTTCTTCAAATTCAACAATGCGGTTATTGGCATCTGTGTTCATAATACCAAAACGACTAGCTTCTTTAAGAGGGACGTCTAAAACCGCTACTGTCAAGCTGGCATTATTATCTTTGTGAGACTGGAGCATATCATCATAATCCATTTTGTAGATATGGTCCCCAGATAGAATCAAGACATACTCAGGATTGACACTGTCGATATAATCAATATTTTGGTAAATAGCGTGGCTAGTCCCCTCAAACCAACGATTTCCTTCACTTGCAGAATAAGGTTGAAGAATAGAGACACCAGAATTGATACCGTCTAGTCCCCAGCTTGAACCATTACCAATATGGTTGTTGAGAGCAAGTGGTTGGTACTGTGTAATGACTCCAACATTGTTGATGCCTGAGTTGGCACAGTTTGAAAGAGCAAAGTCAATGATACGGTAGCGCCCACCAAATTGCACAGCTGGTTTTGCAATGCTTTGAGTGAGTTTACCGAGACGAGTTCCTTGCCCACCAGCAAGAATCAAAGCTAACATTTCATTCTTCATTTTCTACTCCTTTTTGGTTTTTACTTGTGACGGTTTTAGTAGGTTTCAATCGACGTTTGATTTTCCAAACACTTGCTCCCATAGCCGGTAGGGTAAAGGTCAAGGTCTGCTCATAATCTTTCCATAGTCCTTCTTGCGTTTGAACAGTTTGATTATGTTCTTTCCAAACGCCTCCCCACTCTTCTAACTCAGTATTCCAGACTTCTTCGTAAATCCCTGCAACAGGAAGTCCGATTGTAAAATCTTTTCGTTCAACAGGTGCCATATTAAAGATACAGACTAACATATCATCCTTCTTACCCTTACGGATGAAGGAAAGAACACTCTGGTCTCTATTATCCGCATCGATGATTTCAATACCATCATAGCTGGTATCAATTTCCCACAGACAGCGGTGGTCTTTGTAAAACTGGTTTAGCTGAGAAGTGAAATACTTCATCTTAGCATTCATTGGATCTTCTAGGTTAGACCATTCCAACTGTTCTTCAGATTTCCATTCTAGGAATTGCCCATATTCACTACCCATGAAGAGCAATTTCTTACCAGGGTGACAAATTTGGTAAGTGTAGAGATTACGCAAGCCTGCGAATTGATTATAACGATCTCCCCACATCTTGTGCATCATACTCTTCTTGCCATGAACCACTTCGTCATGTGAGAATGGTAGGAGATAATTCTCCTTGAAGACATACATAAAACTGAAAGTCACTAAATTAAAGTCATACTTACGGTAAATTGGGTCTTCTTCGTAGAATCGTAGGATATCATTCATCCAACCCATATTCCATTTGTAGTCAAAGCCAAGACCATCTGAATCCTTGGTGTCAGTAATCTGAGTAGCTGATGAACTTTCCTCAGCTATCATCATAACGTCTGGATGAGCTTGTTTAATGACATCATTCAAACGTTTTAAGAAATAATAGCCTTCGTAGTTGAGATTGCCCCCATCTTTATTAGGCGTCCATGGGGCATCATCGTAATCTAGATAGAGTATATTGCTCACTGCATCCACACGAATACCGTCCAAATGGTAAAAGTCAATCCAAAACTTAATACTAGAAATCAAGAAGGACTGGACTTCATTCTTTCCAAGGTCAAAATTGAGAGCTCCCCAACCGTAGTTATGAGCCTTATTATGGTCTTGATATTCAAAAGTCGGTGTTCCATCATAATAGGCCAAGGCATCATCATTAATAGTGAAGTGACCAGGTACCCAGTCCACAATAACCCCAATATTGTTTAAGTGACACTCCTCAACAAAATCTTGAAATTCCTCAGGGCGACCATAGGCATGCTCTAAAGCAAAGTAACCCATAAGCTGGTAACCCCAACTCAATCCAAGAGGATGAGACATCAAGGGCATAAACTCAATGTGAGTATAGTTCATCTCGACCAAGTAAGGAATGAGTTCATCTTTCAATTGAGCAAAACTAAAAGGACTACCATCAGGATTTCTCTTCCAAGAGCCAGCATGAGCTTCGTAAATATTGACGGGACGCTCTTCAAAGCTCAAGCGTTTTCTACGAGCTAACCAAAGTCCATCTTTCCATTTTTTCTCTGGAATTTCTGTTAAAATAGCCCCAGTACCAGGTCGTGCCTCATACCGTACAGCCAAAGGATCAATCTTCATAAGCTGATGACCATTTGCACGTGTGATATGATACTTATAAATTTGGCCTTCGTAAGCAAGACTGGTAAAGACTTCCCAGACTCCAAATTCGTTCCGTTCCATTGGAATTTGATTTTCAATCCAATTGGTGAAATCCCCTACCAAGTGTACAGCCTGAGCATTAGGTGCCCACACACGAAAAGTGTAGCCATACTCACCATTTTTTTCTTCCCTATGAGCTCCCAGATAGTGCTGGAGGTGAAAATTTTCACCTGTCATAAAGGTTTTTAAAGCATTATTCTTATCCATACACCCTCCTAATTCTGTAAGCGTTTTCTATAGATTTATTATACTACCTTTTTAGGGAAGATTCAAGTAAATTACGGAATTTGCAAAAAAATCTTTTGAAAGTCTTCAACAAATTCACTGATGTGTTCACTTGTAAATCAAGAAATTTTCAGAAACGCTTTGAAAACGAATTGTTTTTTAATAATACTATCACAAAGTTCGTTATTTAGCTAACAAAAAATATAATTTTAAGTAAAAAAATAAATCAGGAAACGAATCTCCTGATTTTATTAACAGATAAAGCACCACAAATGAATTTAAATTGTAAATCTATTCTACAAAACTTTAAAGACGCTGGCACTGACGCCACCAACCATGTCTTTATCACTTAAATGGCTATTGGTCACAAGCATTTCTAGATTTCCTGCATTTTCAAAGTATAAGGAAGTTCCCTTGGCATTGAATACTACCAATAGATGTTCTGGCCCCCCGTGAATCTCGTAAACAATCCATCCGCTATTTTCTGCAGCTGTGTGAACAAAGACATGACGGTAAACTTCTTCGTATGTAGGATAAGAAAAGGCGCTAGTCTGTGTTTTCAGTCGAATAATTTGACGGACAAAGTCAATGCTTTCTTGTCTTTCATTGATTAAATCCCAGTTTATTTGGTTAACACTGTCAGGAGCCTTGTAACTATTCATAGCACGTTCTCGGTCTGCCGAAGTGAGTTGTCCATGTTCACCCGTCGGAATTAATTTGGTTCGACCAAATTCTTGGCCAATTTCCATAAAGGACATTCCTTGCATGAGAAGGTTCATTGCTGTCGCCGTCTCAACCTTGCGCATAATCTGGTCTGAACTTTGATCAGGATGAAGAGTCGCCAACAAATCATGAAGATTGTAATTGTCATGGGCTTCAACATAGTTGAGAACCTGGTTTGGACTGAGATAAGAACCCAATTCTCGGCTACCAAGAATGGCCTTGGCAATGATTGGTTCAGTGGCTGCACCACTTACAAATCCTGACTTGATTGCACCATAAACTTCTCCTCCTTTGACCGCATCACGCTGATTATCATTGAAGAATCCGATATTTGGCATTTGGTAGGCATTATCCTTCTTGGCCTTATCATAAGTTGCAAGACCTGTTCCCATATCCCAGCCTTCTCCATAAGTGATAATACGGGGATCAACCTCATCTAGCGCCCAACGAATCGCTTGCATGGTTTTGACATCATGAATACCCATCAAGTCAAAACGGAAGCCGTCAATATTGTATTCCTGTACCCAGTATAGAAGAGAATCAATCATGTACTTGCGGAACATTTTGTGTTCACTGGCTGTTTCATTTCCAACACCTGTTCCATTCTGGAAGGTACCGTCTGGATTCATACGATAGTAGTAATCAGGGACAGTTGTTTGGAAAGGTGCATCAACCGTTGAAAAGGTGTGATTATAAACCACGTCCATAATGACACCAATCCCCGCATCGTGATAGGCTTGAACCATGGTCTTCAAATCACGAATGACCTGCCCTGGATCATCTGGATTACTAGAAAAACTTGGTTCTGGTGCATTGTAGTTTTGAGGGTCATAACCCCAGTTATAGGTTACATTTCCATCCTCATCGTATTCCTTATGGCGATCAAAGATAGGCTGGAGTTGAACATAGTTGCAGCCAAGTTCTTTGATATAGTCAAAGGCGGTTGCTTGTCCGAATTGGTTTACAGTTCCAGTCTGGGCAGCACCAAGGAAGGTTCCACGGAGATGCTCTGCAACTCCAGAGGTCGGAGATTTGGTTAAATCTCGGATATGCATTTCACAGATAACTGCTTTACATGGATTTTCCAAACGCCAAGGCGCTTCTGTTCCATGTTTGACCACAAATCCTTCTACTTGTCTGTCTTGATGAGAAAGAATTACGGAACGTTTGCCGTCAGGACTTGTGGCAATCGTGTAAGGATCTCTCGTCACAGTCTGGTGGTGAGGAAAGTCAATCTGATACTGATAAGCCTTGCCAGCAAGATTTTCATCTAAGTCTAGACTCCAAACACCAATGGTATTGTACTTATGACTGTATGAATAGCTATTACCACGCTCTAGATTAAAGGTTTTCCAAATCGGAGCGTCGTTGCTGGTATTTTCGTAGACAACCACCTGTACAGCAGTAGCCGTAGGAGCCCAAAGTTTAAAGCTAGTCTGATAATCTGAAAGACTGTAACCTAGTTCTCCTTGGTAGCCCCAGTGGTGATCAAAACTAGCGCTATGTATTGCTCTATCAAAAGCAAATGGATTTTGATCTTTGTAGTAAGAACTAGCAATGGCTGGGTTTTCAGAATAATAAACAGTCTCGTCGCCCTCTAAAATCCAAACTTCTGTCAGAAGCGGATAGTAGTTATAACGCACGGAATATTCCTTAACTGTCCCATCAATCTCGACAGAAAACTTCAGGTTTTCTAACTTTTCTTGACTTGTAACTGTGAAGGAGAACTTTGCTCCAAAAAAGTTATTTTCATAATACAATTTTTCAACATTGTCCGCCTGTTTTCTACTAAATGAACAGGCTGCATAATCCCCGTTTTTTCGATGAAAATGGATGACTACAGGGTAATTTAACATTTCTTTTCCTAATTTCTAATTTTAATTTAATTTTTTATGTGGTGCTGATAGATTCAGCAATTTAATTTCTGACTCAAGATAGACTCAATTCATGTCAAAACACTTCAGGATAGACAGTTTCAGACTATCTAACATCTAGCCTTCTACTATTCTTTACAAACTTTCGAGCCAAGCTTCATCTCGAACTTCAATACCAAGTTCTTGTGCTTTTTGAAGTTTACTTCCAGCATCTGCTCCTGCAACAACGAGGTCTGTCTTTTTAGAAACACTGCCTGTCACTTTGGCACCCAGACTTTCGAGTTTACTTTTAGCTTCTGAGCGCTTGAGTCGCTCCAATTTTCCAGTCAATACAACGGTCAAGCCTGACAAGGCTGCATCTACCACTACAGTCTGACCTTTATAGTCCAGATTGACCCCAGCTTCTCTCAATTCTCTGAGGAGAATTTCAGAGCCTTCTGTAGCAAAGTAAGTCTGAAGACTCTTGGCAATCACACCACCCAGACTCTCAATACTAGCCACTTCCTCTGGATCTGCCTGAGCCAGATTTTCGATTGAATGAAAATGTTGAAGTAACAGCTGACTGGCCTTGCTTCCGACATGACGAATGCCCAAACCAAACAAGAGCTTTTCAGCAGAATTTTCCTTAGATGCTTGGATGGCCTGATACAGTTTAGCAGCAGACTTTTCCTTAACCCCCTCTAAAAGGAGGAAATCTTCTTCTTTCAAACGGTAAATATCCGCCACATCCTTGACTAAATTAGCAGCGAAAAGCTTCTCAACAATAGATGGACCAAGTCCTGTAATATTCATAGTATCTCGAGAAGCAAAGTGAATCAAACCTTCCATAATTTGGGCAGGGCAACGTGGATTGATACAACGGAGAGCCACCTCATCTTCAAAATGAAGCAAGTGACTGTCACAACTTGGGCAATGTGATGGAATATCTAGTTTTTCTTCAGAAAGACGTTTAGACTCTACCACACGCAAAACAGCAGGGATGATGTCACCAGCCTTATAAACGATAACCGTATCGTCTTTGCGGATATCTTTTTCAGCAATATAATCCACATTGTGCAGGGTCGCACGGCTAACAGTCGTACCAGCTAGTTGTACTGGTGTGAGATTTGCAGTTGGGGTTACAACACCCGTACGGCCAACTGTCCAGTCAACTGATAAAAGTTTGGCTTCTTTTTCTTCTGCAGGAAACTTGTAGGCTACTGCCCATTTTGGAGCCTTAACAGTAAAACCAAGTTCTTCTTGACCTGCTAAGTCGTTGACCTTGATCACTACCCCATCAATATCATAAGGCAGATGTTCCCTTTCTTGCCCTACTTCTTGGATAAAATCCCAGATTTCATCTATGTTTTCAGCCAAGATTCTCTTAGGATTGACTACAAAACCAAGTTGTTCTAGGTGCTTCAAAACCTTTTCTTGGCTATCACGAGTTGAAGGGCTGGCTTCTTGATAGAGGAATGTTGCAAGATTGCGCTTGGCTACTACTGCTGTATCCAGCTGACGTAGTGTGCCTGCTGCCGCATTACGAGGATTTGCAAATTCAGGCTCTCCATTTTCTTGGCGAGCTTGGTTAACCTGGTCAAAAGAAGAGCGTGGCATATAACATTCCCCACGAACTGTAATATCAAGTTCTTCTGGCAAGGTCAAAGGAATATCCTTAACACGCTTAAGATTTTCTGTGATATTTTCACCAATAGAACCATCTCCACGTGTTGCCCCAGCAACTAAAATCCCCTTTTCATAAGTCAGCGAGATAGACAAGCCATCGATTTTCAGCTCACAAATATAGGTTGGATGAGGCACTTCCTTACGAACACGCGCATCAAAAGCTTCAAGCTCCTCACGTGAAAAAGCATCCTGCAAACTATAAAGAGGATACTGATGACTGTATTTTTCAAAACCATCTAAAACCTTGCCACCAACACGATGGGTCGGACTGTCTGCTAATACTTGATCTGGATAGGCAGCCTCCAACTCAACCAACTCACGGTAAAGGCGGTCATACTCACTGTCTGAAACCGACGGATTGTCGCTGGTATAGTACTCAGTCGCATAGCGATTAAGCAAGGCGACTAACTCATTCATTCTTTTATTCATAAAACCATTTTACCATAAACTAAGCCCTCCTCACAAACGAGAAGGGCGGAAAAAACACTTAGATTGGAATTATTTTTAAAACTCAAACATACTTATATCTCTTTTTTAAAATGAGTTCGTACATAGCCTAGAGCTAAGAAAGATAAAGCAACAACTCCTAGTCCTATAATCAAGAAAGAATAAAGATGAACACTTGGAAGCAAGGTCATTAAACCTGTTGCAATTGGCATAAATAGTATAGCTAAGGTATAAATCGAACTAAGGACTCTGCCCAGATATTCACCATCAACCTTGGTTTGTACTTGAGTAAAAAAGTGAATATTGAAAATCGTCATAAATAGTTCACAAATGAAATTCCCTGAAAAAGCAAGATAGGTGGGGAAGTCGAATCCCATTATCATCACTCCAAGTCCAGTCAGAGCTAATAACAACAAAAGCTTTTCCATACTAGCTTTAATCTTACTAGCTAACAAAGCCCCAACAATAGATCCGATAGCACCCATTGTCAAAATAGTGGCATAGGAACCTTGTACTCCATATAGCTGATTTGAAAAGGGAAGGAGATAATTAAAGGCTGCGAAGAAAAAATTGACACTTGAAGCCATGACTAATAAAAAGAAGATTTCCTTTTGCTTCACAATATAGTGAACCCCCTCCTTGATATCAGAAAAAATAACTCTGAATGTGAGTTTCTTTTCACCCAAAGTCTTCTCTTCTTTCTTTGGAAGCAAGGCTACCAAACCAAAAGCGAGAAAAAAACTAAGGGCATCTAATACCAAGGTAATGCGAAGACTTGCGAATTGTAAGACCAGAAAAGAGAGTGCAGGAGAACTCACACTGACAACTTGCAAGACCAACTCCAAACGAGAATTGTAGAGGACCAGCTCATCCTTCTCTACCAATTCTGTGATAATGGCCTTATTTGCAGGTCTAGAAAAGGCAAAAGCAATAGCCTGAACAATATTGGCAACAATCAAAGCCCCAATCATCCAGCTGTCATTCCTTATAAAAGAAATAGACAGACAAAGAATCCCACAAACAAGGTCTGTCGACATTAAAATCCTACGACGAGAAAAACGGTCTGATATAACTCCACCAAAGGGATTGACTAGAATAGATGTGACGAGTTCAGAAATCTGATAAATCCCTAGAACTGTCTGTCCTATCGTTCCCATTGATGCCAACCAAACACTGTTTCCATAATCATAGAGCATATTTCCTATCTTGTTTATAGCTCCTCGACTAATCAACTGTACTGCGTATCGATTCATAAAAACTCCTCTCAAATTTTGAAACTATTGTATCAAAACTTGGAGGAGTTTCTCATTTTTCCCATATTTGGGAAAATTAATCTTTGACAAATTTCTCGTAGTGTTCCTGATAGTAGGCTACTTGCTCTGGAAGACCTAGTAGGTCAAAAATATGCATGGCTTCTTGCATCTGCTTACAACTGACTTTACACTGTCCCTTTTGATACAAGGCAAAGCCTTTTAAATAATGAAAAACATTACGCTCATAAAGCTTAATACCTTTACCAATAATCTTCTCTGTATAAGTCTCAAAATAGCTTGCATTGTCAAAAGAAAGATGCTCTAAACAATGCTGGTAACAATTGAGAGCCAAAATCAACACTAATCTCTTATGGCGACCAATCTCTTGGTAAAATTCCTCCCTCTCCATCACTTCTCTACCAATCCGAGTGACATAGTCCACATCGTAGAAACTATAGAGGTTACCGAAAAGAATCAACTCATACATAGTCCATTCTTCTGTTTTGAAGAGATAATCTGCTACCTTATCCAAATCATCCTGCTTCATATCATAACTCGAATCTCTTTGAGAAATCAGACCCTGTAGCAAAATCCAGTTCAGCTCAAAATAAAGGGGAGTCGTCGAACTCTTAGCCTTTTCAAGTTGTTCTTCTTGAAGCTTTTGAAAACCTGCAATATCATTTGAGTAGTAAAGCGGGATAATCTGTGCCATCATGGCAACATGTTCATGATTGTGAAAATCCCTAGCCTTGTCCATGAAATTTTCAATGGTCACATGAATATTATCCAAAATCTCAAAGAAACGTGAGACCGCTAGGTCAGACTCCCCAAGCTCAAAGCGAGATAACTGAGAGGTAGAGCAAGACTCACCTGCCGCCTCCTTTAAAGAATAATTTCCACTTGTCCGAAATTCACGAAATACTTTTCCAAGATGTTCCATCTTTACACCTGCTCTGATAATTCTTCCCATTCAAGCATAGCTTCTTCCTGACGGTGGCTGATTTTGTCCAACTCAGCCTGCAATTCCATGAGTTTTTCGGCATCGTTTGTTTCCAACATTTGTTCAGAAATGGCTTGACTTTGACTTTCTAGCTCTTCAATTTCAGCTTCTAGACTTTCGATTTGTCGCATGAGTTTGCGAACTTCTTTTTGACTTTCTTTCTGAGCTTGATAGTCATTAACTGGACTTGCTTCTTTTGCTTGATTGCTGGTTGAAGTTTCCTCAGTTTGAATCATTTCTACTTCTGCTTTCTTCTCAACATAGTAATCGTAATCTCCAAGGTAGAGAGTTGATCCATTCTCTGACAATTCCAGTACATGAGTTGCCACACGATTGATAAAGTAACGGTCATGGCTGACAAATAGAAGAGTTCCATCAAAGTCAATCAAGGCATTTTCTAGCACTTCCTTGCTATCAATATCCAAGTGGTTGGTTGGCTCGTCCAGAATCAAGAAGTTGTTGTTCTCCATAGACAATTTAGCCAAAAGCAAACGAGCTTTCTCTCCACCTGACAACATGCCAACTGATTTTTTAACATCATCTCCAGAAAAAAGGAAGGCACCAAGACGGTTACGGATTTCAACTTCCGGTGTCAATTTGAAATCATTCCAAAGTTCATCAAGTACCGTATTACTTGCTGTCAGCTTGCTTTGGGTTTGGTCATAGTAACCAACCTCAACATTGGCGCCAAAGCGCTTTTCACCCTTGATAAAAGGAATCTGGTCCACAATAGACTTGATAAAGGTTGACTTGCCAATACCATTGGGACCAACGATGGCGACAGCATTCATCTTACGAAGGTCTAGGTTAATCGGTTGTGACAAGACTTCCCCATCATAGCCAATAGCCGCATTTTCAACAGTCAATACAATATTACCAGACGTTTTTTCAGACCGGAAGGTCATATTGGCTGCTTTCTTGCCAGCTTCCGGCTTGTCCAAACGTTCCATTTTTTCCAGTTGTTTACGTCGAGATTGGGCACGTTTGGTCGTTGAAGCTCGGACTAGATTGCGATTGACAAAGTCTTCCAGAGCAGCGATTTCCTTTTGTTGCTTTTCATAGTTTTTTGCCCCAGTAGCTAGCTTTTGCTCCTTCAACTCGACAAAACGAGTGTAATTGCCCACATAGCGATCCAAAGAATGCTTGGTCAAATCCAGCGTAATCGTCGCAACCTTATCTAAGAAATAACGGTCGTGGCTGACAATAATAAGGGCGCCGCTATAGTTTACCAAGTAATTCTCTAGCCAAGCGATAGTTTCAATATCCAAGTGGTTGGTTGGCTCGTCCAATACCAAGAGATTTGGCTTTTCAAGAAGCATTTTGGCCAGCGCCAGACGGGTATTTTGACCACCAGAAAGCTCAGCAATTCTCATCTGCCACATTGACTCGTCAAACTTGAATCCATTCAAAATCGCTCGAATATCAGCTTCATAGGTAAAGCCACCTGCCTGACGAAAATTTTCAGATAAGCGATCGTAATCTGACATCAGTTTATCCAAATCATCACCAGACTTTTCTCCCATCTCCAACTCCATCTGACGAAGTTGTTTCTCCGTCCGACGTAAGTTATCAAAGACATGAAGCATCTCATCATAGATGGTATTTTCAGACTCAAAACGGCTATCTTGGGCTAGGTAAGACAGAGAAATATCTTTTTTCTTATTGATTTCTCCACTAGTTGGCTCCTCTTCTCCAACTAAAATCTTCAAAAGAGTAGACTTACCTGCACCATTTTTCCCAACAAGGGCTATCCGATCACGTTCATCAACTTGCAGGGTGATATTATCAAAAAGAACTTCTCCTGCAAAAGAACGTTCAATTTTATTAGCTTGTAAAATAATCATACAAGTAGTATAGCATGTTTCCCTAAGGCATTCAAGACTTGATAAACCGGCATATGACAGCACTTTTCTGAAAATTATGCTACCGTTTTACTAAAACGCTAAAAAGTGCTATAATGTGAACGGTTAAAACAATTTACAAAAAGGAGAATTTCAATGTCTTACCAAGAAAATTACCAGAAATGGGTTGATTTTGCGGAGCTTCCTGACTACCTTCGTCAAGATTTAGAAAATATGGATGAAAAAACTAAGGAAGATGCCTTCTATACAAATCTTGAATTTGGTACTGCAGGTATGCGTGGCTTGATTGGTGCAGGTACAAACCGCATCAACATCTACGTTGTTCGCCAAGCTACTGAAGGATTGGCTCGTTTGATTGAGTCAAAAGGTGGAAATGAAAAAGAACGTGGTGTAGCAATCGCCTACGATAGCCGTCACTTCTCACCTGAGTTTGCCTTTGAGTCTGCGGCAGTTCTTGCTAAACACGGCATCAAATCTTATGTATTTGAAAGCCTTCGTCCAACTCCAGAACTATCATTTGCAGTTCGTCACCTCAACTGTTTCGCGGGTATCATGGTCACAGCCAGTCACAACCCTGCACCATTTAACGGATACAAGGTTTACGGCGAAGACGGTGGACAAATGCCTCCACACGATGCAGACGCTTTGACTACTTATATCCGTGCAATCGAAAATCCATTTGCAGTTGAAGTTGCTGATGTGGAAGCTGAAAAAGCTTCTGGCTTAATTGAAGTTATCGGCGAAGCTGTCGATGTAGAATACCTCAAAGAAGTCAAAGATGTGAACATCAACCCAGCCTTGATTGAAGAATTTGGTAAAGACATGAAAATTGTCTACACACCACTTCATGGTACTGGTGAAATGTTGGCTCGTCGTGCTCTTGCTCAAGCAGGATTTGACTCTGTTCAAGTCGTTGAAGCGCAAGCAACTGCTGACCCAGACTTCTCAACTGTAAAATCTCCAAACCCAGAAAGCCAAGCAGCCTTTGCCCTCGCTGAAGAACTTGGTCGTCAAGTTGGTGCAGATGTTCTTGTCGCAACTGACCCAGACGCAGACCGTGTTGGTGTTGAAGTTCTTCAAAAAGATGGTAGCTACCTCAACCTTTCAGGTAACCAAATTGGTGCTATCATGGCTAAATACATCTTGGAAGCCCACAAAAACGCTGGAACTCTTCCTGCAAATGCAGCCCTATGTAAATCAATCGTATCAACTGACTTGGTAACGAAGATTGCAGAAAGCTACGGCGCAACCATGTTCAACGTTTTGACAGGTTTCAAATTTATCGCTGAAAAAATCCAAGAATTCGAAGAAAAACACAATCATACTTACATGATGGGATTTGAAGAAAGCTTCGGTTACTTGATCAAACCATTCGTACGTGATAAAGATGCTATCCAAGCCGTTCTTGTCGTTGCTGAACTTGCTGCCTACTACCGTTCACGTGGTTTGACTCTTGCTGACGGCATCGAAGAAATCTACAAAGAGTACGGCTACTACGCAGAAAAAACTATCTCTGTTACCCTTTCTGGTGTCGATGGTGCTGAACAAATCAAAGCGATTATGGCTAAATTCCGTAACAATGCTCCAAAAGAATGGAACGCAACAGCTATCACTGTCGTAGAAGACTTCAAGGCACAAACTGCTACTGCTGCTGACGGCACTGTTACAAACTTGACAACTCCTCCAAGTGATGTGTTGAAATACACACTTGCTGACGGTTCATGGATTGCTGTTCGCCCTTCAGGTACAGAACCAAAAATCAAGTTCTACATTGCAGTTGTAGGTGAAACCAACGAAGAATCACAAGCCAAGATTGCTAATATCGAAGCAGAAATCAATGCTTTTGTAAAATAAGGTCCTATAAAAGATGAGACAAGCCAATCTCATCTTTTTTTCGTATCAAATCTAAGCAATTTTAGAAACTTTATGGCATACTAGACATATCAATGAAAGCGAGGTAATCTCATGGAACAATTTTTAGATAACATCAAAGACCTTGAAGTCACTACAGTGGCGCGTGCGCAAGAAGCTCTTGATAAGAAAGAAACTGCAACCTTCTTTATCGGTCGTAAAACTTGCCCTTACTGCCGTAAATTTGCAGGTACATTATCAGGTGTCGTAGCTGAAACCAAAGCCCACATCTACTTCATCAACAGTGAAGAACCAAGCCAACTCAATGAGTTGCAAGAATTCCGCTCACGCTATGGAATTCCAACTGTACCAGGCTTTGTTCACATTGCGGATGGACAAATCAATGTCCGTTGCGACTCTTCAATGTCAGCACAAGAAATCAAAGAATTTGCAGGATTGTAAAAAAGCCACTCATCGAGTGGTTTTTAAATGGTCAAAGTTACCTTTTTTCAATCAAATCTTGTATCATTCTATGCAGTTCTTCTATCTTCTCGGATTGTTTCTCTAGTAATATTCTTTGGCTCGATAATTCGTCTTTAAGTTTATCAAGTTTTATCTGTTCATCTGGATTATCTTTTACAAAAAAGTTCGTCAAGGCACTTGTTAACATTCCTATTGTACCAATCCCTACCAACATTAATAAAACAGCTATCCATTTCCCAAAAAGTGAAATTGGAACAATATCACCATAACCAACAGTAGTTACTGTCACAAGAGCCCACCAAAGACTATCTGAGAAGGATTTCTCTTCAACTACAGATAAAATTGAACTTCCTACTAGCACAATAAAGATATTAACATACAAGATATAAATCAGGCCATTTGTCCGTAAGAATCTACTAATTTTTCTTTCTAATTTACCTGTAAGTCCAATTATTCTAAGTAAACGAGTCAGTTTCAGTAATTTTGTCAACCTTGCTAAGCGGAAGATACGCCCTAATCGAAATACTGTAAAAATAGCATTTAAAGGCAGGATAGCTAGCAGATCAAAGATATTTTCAATTATAAACCTCCATTTTGCTTTACTTGAAAAGAACCGCCAACCATAATCTACCACAAACACAAACCAAAGTTGTAAGTCAATAATACTGTATGGAGGACTGTCTAAATCAATCATCTCAGCAAATCCAAGTAATACCAGAATAACAGAGATTAAAGCAAGTAAAATAATTGTTGTATCATAATAATCTGCAAAAAACCATTTTTTCTTCAAATTTTACTCTCCTCACTTTCTATACTGTTATTACTCAACTTTAATTCAATAAATATCTCTCCGATGACCAACTTCTAAAGTAGCAATGACTACTTCATCATCTACAATTTGTACGATAACTCGATAATTACCAATTCTATAGCGCCATTGACCAACGCGATTACCAACCAAAGCCTTTCCGTGTCGTCTCGGGTCTTCCAAAACATTGGTTTGTAAATAGTTTGTAATTATCTTCTGCGTATAACGATCCAATTTTTTCAATTGCTTGATGAAACGTCTTGTTGGAACTAATTTATACAAATTATTCATCCTCCAAGCCTAAATCATGCATCATTTCTTCCCAAGTAATGGGTTCAACTCCTTTTTCCAAGTCTTCTAAATACTCTTGATAGGCTAAATCTGCCACACGAGCATCGTATTCATCTTCTAGAGCTTCAAGAGTTTTGGTGCGGATAAGTTCCGACAGGGAAACTCCTTCAAACTTAGCCATTGCTTTCATAAATGTTTTATCAGCTTCAGAAACTTTTAATGTAATAGTAGTCATCTTTTGCACTCCCTTTTTTAATAGTAACACCATTGTATTACTTTTTAGGTGTTCAGTCAATATAAAAAGAACACCTTCTTAGCGTTCTCTCTATATATCTGTCAATGGTGTTGCTGTATCTGGTGAGGTATCATAAACCTTAAAGTCTACTCCGACTCCCAGATCAGCTTGTGCTAGCTGATTGACCATGGTCATGTGAGCCAGCTCCTTGATATTGTTTTCCTTAGACAAGTGACCAAGGTAGATTTTCTTAGTACGATTCCCAAGTGTACGAATCATAGCTTCGGCACCATCTTCGTTAGAAAGGTGACCGAGATCCGATAGGATTCGTTGTTTGAGTCGCCAAGCATAAGATCCGGCTCGCAGAATCTCTACATCATGGTTGGACTCGATAAGATAGCCGTCCGCATTTTCGACAATTCCCGCCATACGGTCACTAACATAACCTGTATCTGTCAAAAGGACAAAACTCTTGTCATCCTTCATAAAGCGATAGAACTGCGGTGCGACTGCATCATGGCTAACACCAAAACTCTCGATGTCGATATCTCCAAAGGTTTTGGTTTTACCCATTTCAAAAATATGCTTTTGCGAAGAGTCTACCTTGCCAAGATACTTGCTATTTTCCATTGCTTGCCAGGTCTTTTCATTGGCATACAAATCCATACCATACTTGCGAGCTAAAACACCCACACCGTGGATATGGTCTGAATGCTCATGCGTAATCAAGATGGCATCCAGGTCCTCTGGTTTGCGATTAATTTCAGCAAGTAGGCTGGTAATTTTCTTACCAGACAAGCCTGCATCCACTAAAAGCTTCTTTTTGGGGGTTTCCAGATAAAAGGAATTTCCACTGGAACCCGACGCTAAAATACTGTATTTAAAGCCTGTTTCACTCATTCTAGTCTTCTACTTCGTCCTCCCATACTTCTTCTTTCACTGCATCCTTATCATAAGGGAGCACAATGGTAAATGTTGATCCCTTACCGTATTCACTCTTGGCCCAAATAAAGCCCTTATGTTGTTTGATAATTTCTTTAGCAATAGACAGTCCTAGACCCGTACCACCTTGGGCACGACTTCTAGCACGATCCACACGATAAAAACGGTCAAAGATACGTGGTAAATCCTGCTTAGGAATACCCAGTCCTTGGTCAGAGATGGATAAAATCATCTGATCATCAGTTGTCTTCATGGTCACTGTGATTTTCCCACCATCTGGAGAATATTTAATGGCATTATTAAGAATATTATCAATCACTTGTGTCATTTTGTCTGTATCAATTTCAATCCAGACAGACGTAATCGGATAATCTCTAACCAATTCGTATTTCTTCTCTTCATCTGATCCCCTCATCTTATCAAAACGGTTAAGAATAAAGGTAATAAAGGCAGTAAAGTTAATCAGTTCCACATCTAGGTGACTGGTTGCATTATCAATTCGAGAAAGATGGAGAAGGTCTGTCACCATCCGCATCATACGGTTGGTTTCGTCTAGAGACACCTTGATAAAGTCTGGTGCAACAGGTTCTGACAAGGCTCCCTCATCCAAGGCTTCAAGATAGGATTTTACACTAGTCAGAGGCGTCCGTAACTCATGACTAACGTTGGAAACAAAGAGTCTTCGTTCCCGTTCTTCCTTCTCCTGCTCTGTCGTATCATGCAAAACAGCAACCAGACCTGAGATAAAACCAGACTCTCGACGAATCAAGGCGAAGCGTACACGAAGGCTCAGATATTCACCATTGGCATCCTGAGAATCAATCATGAGTTCAGGAATTTGGGTAATCAAATCACGAAGTTCATACTCATCTTCAATCTTAAGCAATTCTAGAATACTTTTATTAAGAACCTCTTCCTTCTGAACACCTAGCTGTTTCTTAGCCATGTCATTAATCATAGTAATCTTGCCACGACGATTGGTCGCAAGAACCCCGTCTGTCATGTATGAGAGGATACTATTCAATCGTTTACTCTCTTGTTCCAGATTTTCTTGAGTCAAACGGATTACTTCTGATAAATCATTGAGATTATTGGTAATATTAGTAATTTCAGAGCTTCCCTGCATATCCAATACCTGAGAATAATCTCCCGCAATCAGATCTTTAACTTTTTGATTAATTTGCTTCAACCGAATATTATCCCGTCGATTTTCTAGCAAAAGCAAGGTAACAATCAAGATAAAACCCAATAAAATTAAAATGAAGATAAAATCACTAGTAAGAATATTTTTTCTAATCAATTCAATCATTATTTCTCATATAATAACCAACACCACGACGTGTTAGGATATACTCTGGACGACTAGGTGTATCTTCGATTTTCTCACGCAAACGTCTGATGGTTACGTCAACAGTCCGAACATCTCCGAAATAATCATAACCCCAGACCGTTTCAAGCAAGTGTTCACGGGTAATCACTTGACCAATATGAGAAGCCAAGTGATACAAAAGCTCAAATTCACGGTGGGTTAAGTCTAGTTCTTCACCGTATTTTTTAGCTACATAAGCATCTGGTACAATCTCCAAGTCCCCAATTTGCAAGGGTTGGGTTTTCTTTTCATCTGACTCTTGATTATCTACAGAAACCAAGTCCGTACGACGAAGAAGAGCTTTAACACGCGCCTGCAACTCACGATTTGAGAAGGGTTTGGTTACATAGTCATCCGCTCCAAGCTCTAAACCGATAACCTTATCAAACTCACTGTCTTTAGCTGACAGCATGATAATAGGTACACTACTCGTCTTACGAATAGTCTTTGCAACTTCTAAACCATCAATTTCGGGAAGCATCAAATCCAGAATAATAATATCTGGTTGCTCTGCTTCAAATTGTTCTAGTGCTTCACGACCATTAAAAGCAGTTACAACCTCGTAACCTTCCTTGGTCATATTAAACTTGATAATATCCGAGATTGGTTTTTCATCATCTACAATTAATATTTTTTTCATTTGTTCACCTTTTTCTCTACTATTATATCAAAAAAATAACAAGAAGACACAATAGCTAGTCTTTGCTATTGTCTAAGTTGGCTTGTGCATAAGCCTGCCAGATTTTTTGTTGGGGTTTAGCAAGTGGAACATCCTTAAACTCTTCTGGTGAAAGCCAGCGAACTTCCCTATCTGAAAAGTCATGGAAGTCAGTCACCTGACCTGCTACAATTTGAACATGCCACTTGCGATGACTAAAGACATGCTTAACCATTTCAAAATAAACATCAAGCCAATCAACATCTAGGTCATAGTCCTGCTGGAAACTCTCTTCTGGACTGGGACCAAAGTTCACATTTTCTTCTGCAACCTGATGAAAGAGGTCAAACTGCTCTTCTTGCGAAAAGTTATCTACTTCTATCAAGGGGAAATGCCAAAAACCTGCCAATAATTTTTCACTTTCATTTTTTTCAAGTAAAAATTGTCCCTGAGAATTTTTCACAACTAAGGCTTTAAGATAAATAGGAACTGGCTTTTTCTTGGGAGCCTTGATTGGATAACGGTCCATTGTGCAATTCTGATATGCTGCACTAAAGTCCTTAACTGGGCTTTCTTCTGGTCTGGGATTTACAGGTGCCTCAATATCAGATCCTAAGTCCATCAAAGCTTGATTAAAGTCACCAGGCCTTTCTGGGTCAATCAAGATTTCCATCATTGCCTGAAAAATTTTGCGATTACTTGGAATCCCAATATCATGATTGACTTCAAATAGACGGGCCAACACCCGCATGACATTACCATCTACAGCTGGCTCAGGCAAGTTAAAAGCAATACTAGAAATGGCACCTGCAGTGTAGGGACCAATTCCTTTCAAGCTGGAAATTCCTTCATAGGTATTTGGAAATTGACGACCAAAGTCAGTCATAATCTGCTGGGCTGCAGCCTGCATATTACGAACTCGAGAATAATAACCCAAACCTTCCCAAGCCTTCAACAAACGCTCTTCAGGCGCATTCGCCAAACTTTCCACTGTTGGAAACCAGTCCAAGAATCGTTCATAGTAAGGGATAACCGTATCCACCCTGGTCTGCTGGAGCATAATTTCAGACACCCAGATATGATAAGGATTTTTACTTCTACGCCACGGTAAATCTCGCTTATTTCCATCATACCAGTTGAGGAGTTTCTCACGAAAAGAAACAATCTTCTCCTCCGGCCACATGACAATACCGTATTCTTTCAAATCTAACATATCTCTAGTATAACACAGAAGATTCTAACTGTCCTTTTCCTAGTATTAAAAAGCCTCTTCCCAAGGGAAAGAGGACTAAATCTTATTGATGAACTGCTTGAGCTGCTGTGATAAGGGTTAACTTGTAAACATCATCTGCATTACATCCACGAGAAAGGTCGTTAACTGGTTTGTTCAAACCTTGCAAAACAGGTCCTACAGCTGCAAAACCACCAAGACGTTCAGCCATCTTGTAACCGATATTTCCTGCCTCGATACCTGGGAAGATGAAGACATTTGCTTGACCAGCTACCGTACTTCCAGGAGCTTTCAGAGCTGCAGTTTCAGGAACAAAGGCTGCATCAAATTGCAACTCCCCATCAATTTCAAGGTCGGGACGCAAGTCGTGAGCAATTTTAGTTGCTTCAACAACCTTATCAACGCTTTCTCCAAATCCTGAACCTTTAGTAGAATAGCTTAGCATAGCAATTTTAGGCTCGATGCCAAACATCTTAGCTGTGATTGCTGAGTTGATGGCAATTTCAGCCAAGGCTTCTGCATCTGGATTGATGTTGATGGCACAGTCTCCAAATAAGTAACGTTCAGTACCACGAACCATGAGAAAGGCACCTGAAGTACGAGTTACATTTGGACGAGTTTTGATGATTTGAAGGGCTGGACGAACTGTTGAAGCAGTTGAGTGAATCGCACCTGACACCATTCCATCAACCAAGCCCAAGTAAACCAACATAACACCAAAATAGTTGACATCTTCAACCAAAACCTTGCGTGCATCTTCTTCAGACATTTTGCCCTTGCGACGCTCTACCAAGGCAGCGACCATTTCTTCAAATTGAGGATAATGTTGAGGATCGATGACTTCATAACCATCTTCGATACCTTCGATTTCAAGATAAATTTTAATTTTTTCAGGATTTCCAAGCAAAACAGGAATCACTTCTGTTTCTTTTACCAGGCGTTTAGTCGCTTGAAGAATACGAGGTTCTTCCCCTTCAGGGAGAACGATACGAGCATTTTTACCAACCAAGTTGGCTTTGAGACTTTCAAAAACTTCCATGAGTTTTCTCCTTTAAAATAATAATTATACTCTGAATCAGTTTTTATAGAGTATTAGTTGATAACTGGGTAATAAGGTTACTGAAATCATCCGGCAAGGGACTTTCTAACTGCAAGTCTTGCTCTAAAAATGGATGATAAAAGGATAGGAAATGGCAATGCAGGGCCTGACGTTGAATACCGTCATCCAGACTACCTCCGTACAAGTCATCGCCCAACAAAGGGAAACCAATATGAGAAAAATGGACTCGTATTTGGTGGGTTCGACCAGTGTGCAGGCAAATGTCTACCAAATGAATATTCCCATAAGATGCTACAATCTTGTAAGAAGTATGAGCATACTTTCCACCTTTAGCTACGCGTCTGGTAATAATGGAGTCTTCATCACGCGCAATCGGGGCAATAATTTCCCCCTCTGACTCCAAGTATCCATCACCTTTAACCAAAGCAAAGTAGCGTTTTTCAATGGACTTCTTCTGCAACTGCTTGTCTAATCGTGCATGGGCATAGCCGTGCTTGGCAAAGAGCATCAAGCCAGAAGTGTCCCTATCAAGTCTGGTTACAATGTGAACCTGCTGATTTTCATAGTCTTGCTTGACGTAGTAACCCTTGATAAAATTAGCGATTGTATTGGAGTGGTTGACACTAGGAATAGAAGCCACTCCATAGGGTTTATTTAAGACCAGAAAATGGTCATCCTCATAGAGAATATCTAATGGTCTCTCGATAGCTTCGAGAGTTTCAAAACCTTCCTCAGCGGGAATATCAATGGTAACTCGGTCTCCAATATCCAATAGATACGTCGCATTTTGTGGTTGATCATTGACCAGAATAGCTCCGCCTCGAAACTTAATCTTAGCTAGCAGCCCCTTAGAAACCTCGTGCTTTTTTAAGAAGGTCTTAACCTTGACATGCTCATCTGCGATAAATTCAAACCTCATTCATCCACCTCGCCGATAAAAGCATCCTTAACACGATTCCAGAAACTGGTATGGCTCGGTGAGGCGACAAAGTGGATCTTATGATGGTCGATTTGATACTCAATTCGCTCAATATTGCGGAAGGAATACACACTATTGTCAACCGAAATGGTATGGTAATCGTTTCTCGTTGGAATGAGTTCAATCTTATCCTTCTTAGGAACAATAATGGACGAACCCAGCGTTCGATAAACACGATTATTAAGGCTGGCAATTTCCGTCAACTGAAGAGCTTCAATGGTAGGATGCAAAACAGCTCCACCGAGAGACTTGTTATAGGCTGTACTACCAGTCGGGGTCGAAACTGTTAGCCCATCTCCACGAAAACGTTCAAAGGGAACACCATTGATTACAATATCCGCCACCATGGTTCGATCAGACCTGCGGATACTGGCTTCATTTAGTGCTCTAAAAATCTTCACTTCACCATTTTCAAGAAAGACCTTCACATTCAGAACAGGGTAAGAGACTCTTGCTCCGGTATCTAGCTGCAAATTAGTCACTAGCTTGTCCAACTCAAAATCACGGTAGTCCGTATAGAAGCCCAAATGTCCAGTGTGAACACCAATGAAGCGGACCTTGTCAAGCTGGTTTTCGTACTTATGAAAGGCCGACAAGAGCATGCCATCCCCACCAATGGAAATAACGATATCCGGATTGGTATCATTGAGTATAAACTGATTTCTCTTCAAACGATCTCGCAATTCATACAAAACCCTTTGACTCTGCGGTTTTCTATTGGCTATCAGGTCAATTCGTTTACCTGTATTCTTCATCTGTATCGTCACTGTTTCCTACACCGTCATTTAATTTTCTACTCAAAGGATCAAAAAGAGCCTGGGCTTCTTGGATATCATCACGTATTTTACCCATTTCTTCATCCAACTGATGGGCAATCTTGGCCGTGATTTCCAGCCGCTTCTTAATTTCCTCTGGGAAATCCCCTTGGTACTTGTAGTTGAGAGAATGTTCTATTGTTGCCCAGAAATTCATGGCCAAAGTACGAATCTGAATTTCCGCCAAAATGGTCTTGGCTCCATTGATGGTATCAACCGTATATTCTACTACCACGTGATAGGAACGGTAGCCTGATGCTTTTCGATGAGTAATGTAATCTCGCTCCTGTATGATCCGCATATCCTGACGTTTGCGCAAAATCTCCACTACTTCCTTAACGTCATCTACAAACTGAACCATCACACGCAAACCAGCAATATCTTGCAAATCGTGCTCTAAGGTAGCATAAGTAATGCCACGCCGAGCCATTTTCTCCCTGATACTCTCAATCGGCTTGACCCGACCCGTCACAAACTCAATCGGCGAATGCTTATTTTGCTTACGATATTGCTTACGAATACCACGAAGTTTAATCTTTAACTCACCAACAGCTTGAATGTAAGGATCTAGAAATTCTTCCCATTCTAAGGTCATATATTCTCCCTTGTTCTCATATTATCCTTCAAAAATATCTTTGATTTTTTCTCCAGATTCATATACAATAAATACAATGCTTATTATACCATAAATCCGCTTTCAACGATAAAGAAAAGGTAAGAAAAATGAAACATTTAGAAATTGAATTGAAAACACTCTTGAAAAAATATGAATACAATCGTCTAAAGGACCAGTTCACAGACGTCACTCCTGTTCTTCAAAAAAATTACTACATAGACACGCCTGATTTTGAACTACGAGAAAAGAAAGTCGCTATGCGTATTCGAACCTTTGAAGACTTGGCAGAATTGACACTCAAAGTCCCACAAAGTGTCGGAAACATGGAATACAATCAAAAATTGCAACTAAAAGATGCTGAAAACTATCTGAGCAAGAAAGAACTTCCTCAAGGGCTAGTACTGGATGAATTGGCTAAACATGGTATTAAAACTAGTGAATGGCAGATTCTTGGCTGTCTAACAACGCTTCGCTATGAAATGCAAACAGCTATTGGTCTCATGGCGCTAGATGAAAGTCAGTACTTTGATATTACAGATTACGAATTAGAGCTTGAAGTTGAGAATCACGAGCAAGGGAAACAAGATTTCCAGCAATTTTTAGAGGAAAATCAGATTGCTTATCAAAAAGCTCCCTCAAAATTGGTCCGATTTGTCAAAAGCATGAAAAATAGCTGAAATAATCTCTATTTTTTGGTAAAATAGAAAAGATAAAATACAAAAATCCCAGTTCATATAGGCTAGGATTTAAAAAGTTTACAGAGGACGGTCTATAATGTCAGATAGAAAAAACATGAAACTTTTCGCACTCAACTCTAACCAAGAGATTGCACAGAAAATTGCTCAAGCTGTTGGTGTCCCACTTGGAAAACTATCATCACGTCAATTTTCAGATGGAGAAATCCAAGTAAATATCGAAGAAAGTGTCCGTGGTTATGATGTTTACATCATCCAATCAACAAGTTTCCCAGTTAACAACCACCTAATGGAGTTATTGATCATGGTCGACGCTTGTGTTCGTGCAAGTGCCCACAGTATCAACGTTGTCCTTCCATATTTTGGTTATGCACGTCAAGACCGTATTGCTTCACCACGTGAGCCACTTACAGCTAAACTAGTTGCCAATATGCTGGTTAAGGCTGGTGTTGATCGTATCCTTACACTTGATTTACATGCCGTTCAGGTTCAAGGCTTCTTTGATATTCCTGTCGATAACCTCTTCACAGTTCCTCTATTTGCAAAACATTATTGCGATAAGGGCTTACTTGGCTCAGATGTTGTTGTTGTTAGCCCTAAAAATTCAGGTGTGAAACGTGCTCGTAGCTTGGCTGAATATCTTGATGCTCCTATCGCCATTATCGACTACCCTCAAGACGATGCTACTCGCAACGAAGGTTATATTATCGGTGATGTTGAAGGTAAGAAAGCCATCTTGATTGACGATATTTTAAATACAGGACGTACCTTCTCTGAAGCTGCTAAAATCGTTGAACGTGAAGGAGCTACAGAAATTTATGCTGTTTCTAGTCATGGTCTCTTTGTTGAAGGTGCTGCTGAACTTCTTGACAATACTAATATTAAAGAAATTCTTGTGACTGATTCAGTAGCAACAAAAGAAAAAACTCCTAAAAACGTATGCTACATCACTGCTAGTGAGTTAATTGGTGATGCCATCGTCCGTATCCACGAAAGAAAACCAGTCAGCCCACTCTTTGCCTACAACAAAAAGAAATAAGGTGATTCTTTGATTTATTTGGACAATGCTGCAACGACTCCCATGTCAGCAGTTGCTATTTCAGCTATGACCAAGGTTATGCAAGAAACCCACGGAAACCCTTCTAGTATTCATGGTCATGGTCGTCAAGCTGGCAAACTCTTGCGAGAAGCTCGTCAGGAACTAGCCAAGTTACTGAAGACAAAACCTCAACATATCTTTTTCACTTCTGGTGGTACTGAAGGCAACAATACTGCTATCATTGGTTACTGCCTTCGTCACCAAGAGCAAGGAAAACATATCATCACAACTGCTATTGAGCACCATGCCGTCCTTGAAACTATTGATTACTTGGTTCAACACTTTGGGTTTGAAGCAACCATTATCCAACCAGAAAATCAAGAAATCACAGCCCAACAAATTCAAAATGCTTTACGTGATGATACAATTTTGGTTTCTACCATGTTTGCCAATAATGAGACAGGAAACCTACTTCCCATTGCTGAAATTGGCCAAATACTCAAGCAACACCCTGCTGCATATCATGTCGACGCAGTTCAAGCTATTGGTAAAATACCAATTCACCCCGAAGAATTGGGCATTGATTTTCTCACTGCTTCTGCCCATAAATTCCATGGTCCTAAGGGAATCGGCTTTCTCTACGCATCTAGCATGGATTTTGATTCCTATCTACATGGCGGAGACCAAGAACAAAAAAAACGTGCAGGGACTGAAAATCTTGCTGCCATCATAGGCATGGTTGCAGCCCTAAAAGAAGACCTAGAAAAACAAGAAGAACATTTTCAACATGTACAAAATCTAGAAACTGCCTTTCTGGCAGAGCTAGAGGGAGTTCAGTATTACCTGAATAGAGGCGAACACCATCTCCCTTATGTTCTCAATATTGGATTTCCTGGTCAGAAAAACGACCTCTTACTCCTTCGTCTAGATTTAGCTGGAATTTCTATCTCTACTGGCTCAGCCTGTACTGCAGGCATTGTCCAATCCAGCCATGTTCTTGAAGCCATGTACGGGGCAAATTCAGAACGTTTGAAGGAATCCGTTCGTATCAGTTTGTCGCCACAAAATACTGTCGAAGACCTACAAACCCTTGCAAAAACCTTAAAAGAAATTATCGGAGGTTAGCCATATGGCATTTGAAAAAACCATTCAGTTAAAAAATTGTCGTTACGACTACACTCTTAGCCCTTCTGTTAAAAAATTCACCCTTAAGGACAACACCTTTTTTGAGACTAAGGTTGGTAACTATGAATTGACTCGCCTTTTGGAAAAAGTTCCGAACAGTGGTGAAGGCTTCCAACTCAAAATCATTATTAACAAGGAACTTACAGGGGCTAAAATCAATATCACTGACAAGTTTGGCCTTCGTCTAGTTGATATTTTCAAATCAGAAGACCACCACATTCATCAGGAAAAATTCTACTTCCTCATGGATAGCTTGGTAGAACGTGGTGTCTTTACAAAATCGGAAAGATAGGTCCCATATGTTTGAACTGACCTATAAGGACAACTATCATGTAGAGCGTACACTCAAGTATGAGGATTATAAAGCTCTCATGCTGGCTCTGTCAGGATGTGTGACCCTACCAGATACACTTTATGTGACTTCTCTGACTTTTAATGGCCAGAAAGTTTATCAGGGTCTGGTCGGAGACCTCTACCGATTTCGGCTCTTTGTCAACTGTAGTGGGTTGAAGAAAAGCTAAGATCGAGAAAGGACGAAATTCGTCCTTTCTTTTTTGATATTGAGAGCGATGAAAATTCGTTTTTTGAAGTTTTCAAAGTTCCGAAAACCAAAGGCATTGCGTTTGATGAGTTTAATGAGATTATTGGTGGCCTCCAATTTGGCGTTGGAGTAGGGTAGTTGAAGAGCATTGACAATCTTTTCTTTATACTTGAGGAAGGTTTTAAAGACAGTCTGAAAAAGAGGATGAACCTGCTTTAGATTGTCCTCAATGAGTCCGAAAAATTTGTCTGGCTCCTTGTTCTGAAAGTGAAAGAGTAAGAGCTGATAGAGATTATAGTGGTGTTTCAAGTCTTCTGAATAGCTCAAAAGCTTGTCTAGAATCTCTTTATTCGTCAAGTGCATACGGAAAGTAGGGCGATAAAAACGTTTATCGCTGAGTTTCCGACTATCTTGTTGGATGAGTTTCCAGTATCGCTTGATAGCCTTGTATTCATGAGATTTTCGTTCAAACTGATTCATGATTTGGACACGCACACGACTCATAGCACGGCTTAAATGTTGTACAATATGGAAACGATCTAGAACGATTTTAGCACACGGAAAAAGCTGTTTAGCCAAGTCATAGTAAGGGCTAAACATATCCATAGTAATGATTTTCACCTGACAACGAACGACTCTATCATATTTAAGAAAGTGATTTCGGATGACAGCCTGTGTTCTACCCTCAAGAACAGTTATGATATTGAGTTTTTCAAAGTCCTGAGCAATGAAACTCATTTTTCCCCTTAGTGAAGGCATACTCGTCCCAAGACATAATCTCAGGAAGGCTAGAAAAATCATGCTTAAAACGGAAGTCATTGAGCTTGCGAATGACAGTTGAAGTTGAAATGGCCAGCTGATGAGCAATATCGGTCATAGAAATCTTCTCAATCAACTTTTGCGCAATTTTTTGGTTGATGATACGAGGAATTTGGTGATTTTTCTTGACGAGAGAAGTCTCAGCGACTATCATTTTTGAACACTGATAGCACTTAAAACGACGCTTTCTAAGGAGAATTCTAGTAGCCATACCAGTTGTTTCAAGGTAAGGAATCTTAGATGGTTTTTGAAAATCATATTTCTTCATTTGACTTCCACATTCAGGACAAGATGGGGCCTCATAATCCAGTTTGGCGATGATTTCCTTGTGGGTATCTCTATTAACAACATCCATAATTTGGACATTAGGGTCTTTGATATCGAGTAGTTTTGTGATAAAATGTAATTGTTCCATATGAATCTTTCTAATGAGTTGTTTGGTCACTTTTCATTATAGATCTTATGGGACTTTTTTTCTACAACAAAATAGGCTCCATAAGATCTATAGGGGATTTACCCACTACAAATATTATAGAGCCCCGATTTCTATCACATGCAGATTTTTTACATCAAAACTAAGATTTTTCTTAGTTTTTTCTTGTTTTTGTTGATTTTTTCACAATGTTTCTATAAAATAGAAGAATAGAAAGGTTGTGATTTTGTGAAAGATAAACAGTCTGCTATTCCAAAAGCAACAGCGAAAAGACTCTCTCTCTACTATCGAATTTTTAAGAGATTTCATGCAGAAAAGATTGAACGTGCCAACTCTAAGCAAATTGCAGAGGCTATCGGTATTGATTCCGCGACCGTACGTCGTGATTTTTCCTATTTTGGTGAACTAGGTCGTCGTGGTTTTGGCTATGATATCAAAAAACTGATGACATTTTTTGCCGATTTACTCAATGATAACTCTATTACCAATGTCATGCTGGTAGGTATTGGAAATATGGGCCATGCCCTTCTCCACTACCGCTTCCACGAGCGTAACAAGATGAAGATTATCATGGCCTTTGATCTAGATGACCATCCTGAAGTCGGTACCCAAACTCCTGATGGGATTCCCATTTACGGAATTTCTCAAATCAAGGATAAAATCAAGGATGCTGATGTGAAGACTGCTATCTTGACTGTTCCCAGCGTCAAGTCGCAAGAGGTTGCCAATCTCTTGGTGGATGCTGGCGTGAAAGGAATCCTCAGTTTTTCACCAGTCCATCTGCATTTACCAAAAGACGTGGTCGTTCAATATGTCGATTTGACAAGTGAACTCCAAACTCTCCTCTACTTCATGCGAAAAGAGGATTAGAAAGCGAAAATCATTTTATGAAAAAACCAGTTATTGGGATTACAGGAAACGAAAAAACTCATCCAGATGATGACATCATGATGAGCTACGCAGCAAAAGGCTTTGTTGAAGGAGTTAAAGATGCTGGAGGGATTCCCATCATCCTACCAATTGGTGATCAAGAAATGGCTAGCCACTATATCAGTTTGATTGACAAGCTCATCTTGACAGGTGGGCAAAATGTTGATCCAAAATTCTATGGTGAACCGAAAACCATTGATAGCGATGACTACCACCTTCAAAGAGATACCTTCGAACTAGCCCTCATCAAGGAAGCTATTAACCAGAAAAAACCTATTTTTTCTGTCTGTCGTGGGACTCAACTCTTTAACGTTGCCATGGGTGGAACTCTGTATCAAGATATAGAAGACCACTGGCAAGATTGTTCTGCCGAGTACACAACTCAACGCTTGATGACAGAACCAGATACTGTTCTTCGAGAAATCTATGGAGAAATCTCCCATATCAACTCCTTCCACCACCAGAGCATCAAGGATTTAGCACCAAATTTAAAGATTGCAGCTCATGATCCTAAAGATGGTATCATTGAAGCTGTCATAAGTACGGATGATGTCGCCTTTCTCGGTGTCCAATGGCACCCAGAATTTCTTTTTGAAAATCGTCCCAAAGATAAAAACCTCTTTAACTATGTCGTTAATGAACTTTAGATTAAATCCGTCTTTTCACGGTAACTAAAGTAACTAGAATGTGAGACAATCAAATGGTCCAAGAGGACAATCCCCATCAGTTCGCAGGCTTCTTTGACAAGTTTAGTGACATGATCATCATTTCGGCTAGGCGATACCGCTCCTGAAGGATGATTGTGAACCAAGATGAGAGAGGTCGCCATATGCTTGATGGCATAATGAAGAATCTCACGTGGTTCAGCGATACTACGAGTTGCAGAACCGATAAAAATGGTCTGTTGATGGATGATTTGATTTTGAGTATTGAGATAGAGCGCCACCAGGTGCTCTTGTTTTTTATGTCCCAACTCCTGTTGCATCTTCTTGGCCAGCTTTTGACTGCTGAGAATACTTTCCATCTCAATAGTTTCATGTTTGTGAATACGATGCCCCAGTTCAATCATAGCTTGTAATTCTATAGCCTTAACACGCCCGATACCAGACAGACTCTGCAATTCCTGCAGGGTCATTTTTTTCAAATCCGTTAGGCTTGAAAGGTTGTTCAAAACTTTCTGGGCAATTTCAAAAACGCTAGCTTGACGTGTTCCTGTCCTGAGTAAAATAGCTAGCAACTCTTGATTACTGAGCGCTTCGACTCCTTCCTTGGCCAGTCTTTCTCTTGGTAATAGTGAATCTTCTTGAAATGAAATACTGTACATAAAAATCCTCCTCACTTTATTATTCGTGAGAAGGATGGAAAATTAGATTTTTTTCTCAATTGGGGCTACACTAGCTAAAAGTTTTTTCAAACCTACTTCTGGGAAATTTATTTTTAATTCCTGCGTAGCACCGCTACCTGAAACTTCCAGAACAGTTCCCTCTCCCCATTTCTTGTGGAGAGCAATGTCACCAATGGACCAATTTGCCTCACTAGAAGCTGATTTTGCACCAGCTGTAAATTGACCAAATGGGAGACCGCTTGACTGGATAGTCTTTGGAGCCGCACTGCGTTTACGGTCTTGAAGGGCCTGGGCTAAGCTCATTCCTTGACCAAAGGCAAGGCCGCCACTGCTATAAGATGCCTTAAAGCTTGAATTTGCAGGACGAGCCAGACCTTGATACTCAAGTAAGTCTGAGCTGATTTCGTTAATAAAACGAGTCGGACGGTTGTAGTTGGTACGACCAAAAAGCAGGCGCGAGTTGGCATTTGTCAGATAGAGAATTTTCTCTGCACGCGTAATTCCTACATAGGCCAGACGGCGTTCTTCTTCCAATTCATCTTGATCCTCAGCCGCGCGACTAAGTGGAAAGACATTTTCTTCCATCCCAATCAAAAATACAACTGGAAACTCGAGACCTTTGGCAGCATGCAGGGTCATCAGGGTCACTTCTGATGTCTCCTGACTACCTGAATCTGTATCCGCAATCAAGGCTAAATCATTTAAGAAACGACTCAGTTTGTCCAGACCAGTTTCCTCTTCTGGCCCATCAGAGGTGTCATCAAAGTTTTTCGTCACAGAAAGGAACTCTTCAATATTTTCAACCCTAGCCTTGCTTTCTAAAGTCGCTTGAGCATTGAGAATATCAACGTAACCTGTTTTTTCAAGGACAGCCTCAACCAACTCTGTAATATTTAATTGGTCCAGCTGCTCTCGTAAATCTAGAATCATATTGGCAAAATCCCAGATAGACTGGGCTGCTTTACCCTTGATACCAGATAACATGATATTGGCTGAAGCATCTAGCATGGACATGTCTTGCATATTCGCAAAGTCACGGATTTTCTCAACAGTACCTGGGCCAATTCCTCGTTTCGGTTCATTGATAATACGCTCAAAACTAATATTGTCACTCAAATTGGCAATAAGATTGAGGTAAGCGATAATATCTCGGATTTCCTTACGGCTGTAGAACTTGGTTCCGCCAACCATGGTATAAGGAATATTTGACTTGAGCAAGGCTTCCTCAATAGTACGGGACTGCGCATTTGTACGATAGAGAACTGCAAAATCCTTGTGAAGGAAGTTTTGACTCCGACCAAGTTCATCGATAGTTCTGGCTACAAATACAGCTTCATCTAGCTCATCATTGGCACGATAGTAAACGATTTGTTCCCCATCAGCATTTTGAGTCCAGAGATTCTTAGGACGGCGATTTTTATTGTTTTTAATGACCTCATTGGCCGCTTGGAGAATGGTTTTAGTTGAGCGGTAATTCTCCTCCAACAAAACAACCTTGGCTTGGGGATAATCCTTTTCGAAGTCCAAGATATTCTGCATATCAGCACCACGCCAACCGTAGATAGACTGGTCAGCATCCCCAACCACACAGATGTTTTTAAAGCGCGAAGCCAAGAGTTTGACCAATTGGTACTGGGCATGGTTGGTATCTTGGTACTCATCAACGTGGATGTATTGGAATTTCTGTTGATAGTAAGTCAAAACATCAGGATTTTGATCAAAGAGACGCAGGGTCAGCATAATCAAATCATCAAAGTCAACCGACTCCGACTGACGCAATTCTTTCTGATAGGCCGTATAGCACTGAGCCACGATTTGTGTGTACATATCCCCGGCTTGAGCAGCATAAGCCACATCATCAATTAAATCATTCTTAGCATTGGAAATAGTCCCCAAAATAGTTCGTTCATTCCATTTTTTCGGATCCAAGTTTAACTGCTTGAGAATGCGTTTCATGAGCGTTCGCTGTTCACCAGGATCGACAATAGTAAAATTACGGTTGTAGCCAATATGATCCGCATCACGACGCAAAATACGCACACACATGGAGTGGAAGGTCGCAATCAGACAGTCCTGAGTGGCTGGATTGAGGCTATAAGCACGCTCCTTCATCTCACGCGCAGCCTTATTTGTAAAGGTAATGGCCAAGATATTCCAAGGATTAACCAGCTTTTCATCAATCAGATAAGCAATGCGGTGGGTCAAAACTCGGGTCTTTCCAGAACCAGCCCCCGCCATGATTAACAAGGGACCTTCTGTCGTTTGCACTGCCTCAGCCTGACGATCATTCATTCCATTTAATAATGCGTTCATCTTCTCTTCCTTACTCTTGAAGTCAATATTTCTATTATATCAGAATTCAGGGAAAATATCTTTACCTAGACTGCTTACGTGTAGAAGGCAACTCCTTATATCTAGATAAAAAATGAGCTTGGATAGTATTTGCAAACTCATTTTTTACTCAATGAAAATCGAAGTGCAAACTAGGAAGATAGCCGCAGGTTGCTCAAAGCACTGCTTTGAGGTTGTAGACAAGACTGACGAAGTCAGTCACATATATAATCCAAGGTGAAGCTGACGTGGTTTGAAGAGATTTTCGAAGAGTATAAAGTCAATTACAATATACTAGAACAAACCTAGTACTGTTCCATCGCTTTCAACATCCATGTTGAGAGCTGCTGGACGTTTTGGTAGGCCTGGCATGGTCATGACATCGCCAGTTAAGGCAACGATGAAGCCTGCACCTAATTTTGGCACCAATTCGCGAATGGTAATTTCAAAGTTTTCAGGTGCTCCAAGTGCATTTGGATTGTCTGAGAAACTGTATTGAGTTTTAGCCATACAGATTGGCAATTTGTCCCAACCGTTTTGAACGATTTGAGCGATTTGTGTTTGAGCTTTCTTCTCAAAGTTCACTTTGCTACCACGGTAGATTTCAGTAACAATCTTTTCAATCTTTTCTTGGACAGAAAGGTCATTATCATACAAACGTTTATAGTTAGATGGGTTTTCAGCGATAGTCTTGACAACTGTTTCGGCAAGTGCTACTCCACCTTCTGCGCCATCAGCCCAGACACTTGCTAGTTCAACTGGCACATCAATTGAAGCACAAAGTTCTTTCAAGGCTGCGATTTCAGCCTCTGTATCAGAAACAAATTCGTTGATAGCTACTACTGCTGGAATACCGAACTTACGGATATTTTCAACGTGGCGTTTCAAGTTAGCAAAACCTGTACGAACCGCCTCCACATTTTCCTCTGTAAGAGCGTCTTTAGCCACGCCACCATTCATCTTAAGGGCACGAAGGGTTGCAACAATGACAACTGCATCTGGAGATGTTGGCAAGTTTGGCGTCTTGATATCAAGGAATTTCTCGGCACCAAGGTCTGCACCAAAACCAGCTTCAGTAACTGTGTAATCAGCCAAGTGAAGGGCTGTTGTAGTTGCCAAGACAGAGTTACATCCGTGAGCAATATTGGCAAATGGACCACCATGTACAAAGGCAGGTGTACCGTAAATTGTCTGAACCAAGTTTGGCTTAATCGCATCCTTCAAAATCAATGCTAACGCACCCTCGACCTGCAAATCACCTACAGAAACAGGGGTACGATCATAGCGATAACCGATAACAATATTAGCCAAACGGCGTTTCAAGTCCTCGATGTCTGTTGCCAAGCAAAGAATCGCCATGATTTCGGAAGCGACGGTAATGTCAAAGCCATCCTCACGAGGAATACCGTTTAGAGGACCACCAAGTCCAACGGTTACATGACGAAGGGCACGGTCGTTCAAGTCCACTACACGTTTCCAGAAAATACGTCGTTGGTCAATTCCCAACTCATTCCCTTGGTGCAAGTGGTTGTCAATCAAGGCAGAAAGAGCATTGTTGGCAGTTGTAATGGCATGCATGTCTCCAGTGAAGTGGAGATTAATATCTTCCATTGGCAGAACTTGAGCATAACCACCACCAGCTGCACCCCCCTTAATACCCATTACAGGACCAAGAGATGGTTCGCGAATAGCGATCATGATTTTCTTGCCAATCTTGTTCAAGGCATCCGCAAGACCAATGGTAATGGTTGATTTTCCTTCACCTGCAGGTGTTGGGTTGATAGCAGTAACCAAAATCAATTTCCCAACTGGATTGCTCTCAACTGCACGAATTTTATCAAAGCTGAGCTTAGCCTTGTACTTTCCATACAACTCCAAATCGTCGTAAGAAATTCCAAGTTTCTCTACAACATCAACGATTGGCTTCAACTCAATACTCTGTGCGATTTCAATATCTGTTTTCATTCAAAACTCCTCTAACCTCTTATATGATAATTCATTATAACACAAAACAAGATTTTTAACATCCAAAAACTCTCTAAACGTTCGTAAATATCCCTATTTTTAAGGTTTTTAGAGTCCTTTCTTAAATTTTATATGGCTTTATAGTTTGAAACTATATTCTTTCCTTTTACCAAAATTTTATCACTTTCATTTTACTTACCGCTTATTTTTGTGTACAATAGTGCTATGAAAATTTTAGTTACATCGGGCGGTACCAGTGAAGCTATTGATAGCGTCCGCTCTATCACTAACCATTCCACAGGTCGCTTGGGGAAAATCATCACAGAAACCTTGCTTGCTGCAGGGCATGAAGTTTGTCTGATAACAACAAAACGAGCTCTGAAGCCAGAAGCCCATCCCAACCTAAGCATTCGAGAAATTAACAATACCAAGAACCTTCTACTAGAAATGCAAGAACGTGTTCAGGATTATCAAGTCTTGATTCACTCAATGGCGGTATCCGACTACACTCCTGTTTATATGACAAGTCTAGAGGAAGTTCAGTCTAGCTCCAATTTGGAAAAATTTTTAAGCAAGCAAAATCATCAAGCTAAGATTTCTTCGACTGATGAGGTTCAGGTTTTATTCCTGAAAAAAACACCAAAAATCATCTCTCTAGTCAAAGAATGGAATCCTGCTATTCATCTGATTGGCTTCAAACTGCTGGTTGATGTCTCTGAGGATTATCTCATCGAGATTGCTCGAAAAAGTCTTATCAAGAACCAAGCAGACTTGATTATCGCAAATGACCTGACTCAAATTTCAGCAAACCAGCATCGTGCAATCTTTGTTGAGAAAGATTATCTCCAAACGGTTAACACTAAAGAAGAAATTGCAGAACTCCTCCTTGAAAAAATTCAAGCCTGTCATTCATAGAAAGGAAAACTATGTCAAACATTCTCTTGGCTGTAACGGGCTCAATCGCCTCTTACAAGTCGGCAGATTTAGTTAGTTCGCTTAAAAAACAAGGCCATCAAGTCACTGTCTTAATGACCCAGGCTGCTACAGAGTTTATCCAACCTTTGACTCTACAGGTCTTATCACAGAATCCTGTCCACCTGGATGTCATGAAGGAACCCTATCCTGAACAGGTTAATCATATCGAACTTGGAAAAAAGGCGGATGTATTCATCGTGACCCCTGCAACTGCTAACACTATCGCAAAACTAGCCCTTGGCTTTGCGGACAACATGGTGACCAGTACAGCTTTAGCCTTGCCAAGTCATATTCCCAAACTAATAGCTCCTGCTATGAATACAAAAATGTATGACCATCCAGCAACTCAGGCTAATCTGAAAACATTAGAAACCTACGGCTATCAGCTGATTGCTCCTAAGGAATCCCTACTAGCTTGTGGAGACCACGGAAGAGGAGCCTTAGCCGATCTCACAATTATTTTAGAAAGAATAAAGGAAACTCTCGATGAAAAAACGCTCTAATATTGCACCTATTGCTATCTTTTTTGCAACCATGCTCGTGATACACTTTCTGAGCTCACTTATCTTTAACCTTTTTCCATTTCCAATCAAACCGACTATCGTTCATATTCCTGTCATTATTGCCAGCATTATTTACGGTCCACGCGTTGGAGTTACACTTGGATTTTTGATGGGGCTACTTAGCTTAACTGTTAACACGATTACAATTCTACCGACAAGTTACCTCTTCTCCCCATTTGTACCAAACGGAAACATCTACTCAGCTATCATTGCCATCGTCCCACGTATTTTGATTGGTTTGACTCCGTATCTAGTTTATAAACTGATGAAAAATAAAACTGGTCTGATTCTAGCTGGTGCCCTTGGTTCACTTACCAACACAGTCTTTGTACTTGGTGGAATTTTCTACCTTTTTGGAAATGTCTTTGATGGTAATATCCAAAAACTCCTAGCAACTGTTATCTCAACAAATTCGATTGCCGAATTAGTCATTTCCGCAGTTCTAACCCTAGCCATTGTTCCAAGACTACAGACTTTGAAAAAATAAAAACAATCTCCGCTTTCATGCTTGAAGGTGGAGATTTTGCTCTATACAGTTTCTTTTTAGTGAAATCTTTACTAACTTTTAACTAAAAAACGACCTATAAACTTAAGTAAATTCTTGCTTTATTGTCTTGTTTATTGTACTATACTAGTGTATATACAGATAAAAAGGAGATTCTTATGAATACACGGAAAAAGACACAATTTATGACAATGACTGCTCTTTTAACGGCTATTGCGATTTTGATTCCAATTGTTATGCCTTTTAAGATTGTCATTCCACCTGCTTCTTACACTTTGGGAAGCCACATCGCTATTTTTATCGCTATGTTCTTGTCGCCCTTGATGGCTGTTTTTGTCATCCTAGCCTCTAGTTTTGGATTTTTGATGGCTGGCTATCCCATGGTTATCGTTTTTCGAGCTTTTTCCCATATCTTTTTTGGGACTTTGGGGGCTCTTTACCTACAAAAATTCCCCGATACACTAGATAAACCAAAATCTTCCTGGATTTTTAACTTTGTTTTAGCACTTATCCATGCCCTTGCTGAAGTATTAGCTTGTGTCGTTTTTTATGCAACTTCCGGTACCAATGTAGAAAATATGTTTTATGTTCTATTTGTGCTAGTTGGATTTGGTACAATTATCCATAGTATGGTAGACTATACATTAGCACTAGCTGTCTATAAAGTGCTTCGAAAACGCCGTTAAAAGGAAGAACTATGACAAAAGATCGCAAACAAGCCCTTCTCCAACTCTTGAAAGAAGCTCCTAAAGCCCTCAATGGCCAAAGTTTAGCTGAACATTTCCATGTTACACGCCAGGTCATTGTACAGGACATTGCAATTTTAAGAGCCGATGGCGCTCCTATCCTATCCACTAATCGTGGCTACGTCTATAAGCAAGTTGATGTCAATCCATACGTCCACAAACTTTTCAAAGTCAAACATGAAGTTGAAGAAATCGGTCAAGAACTCCTTGCTATCGTTGACAATGGTGGACGTGTTCAAAATACCTTGATTGACCATCCCGTTTATGGAGAAATCGAAACCTTGCTTAAACTGTCTTGTCGCAGAGATGTGCAACATTTTCTAGAACAAGTCGAGCATTCTGACTTTAGACCCCTATCTGAATTGACAGATGGCACCCACTACCACCTAGTCGAAGCTGAAACACAACAAGACCTCCACTATATCGAGGAGGCCTTGGATCAGCTAGGTTATTTAGTAAAGGATTAGAAAATTTTCTTTTCCCAATCGTCTTCTGTACGGCGAGGGTAGAAAAATTCAGATTTGTCCGGAGCTTCCATCATCTCCATCAAGGGTAGCATATCATAGGCCAGATCCAAGTTTGGAATCTGGTCTTTTTGAATCCAATAGCTCAAATAGTAACAATGATATTTAAAAACTACATTGAATGAAAATTAACAACTACTTACTAAAAATATATCACCAGTTATGTTGATCAACATTATCCTTAGTCACAAGATAAATTGGAGAAACTGTTTCTTTTTCCAGTTTTTTCCCTTGATAATGATCGATTGCTGATTGAATAGCAATTTCACCCATCTTAGCTGGTTGCTGAGCAATAGTGGCAGTAATATCACCTTTTGCAATAGCATCATGTGCATCTGGTTGACCATCAATACCAACAATTAAAACATTGCTAAGACCAGCTGCTTTTACTGCTTGTGCAGCTCCTAACGCCATCTCATCATTCTGTGCAAAGATTGCTTGTACTTCTTTGTTTCCTTGAATCATATTTTGCGCTGTATTCAAAGCTTTTGCGCGATCAAAATTAGCGGATTGACTGGAAAGAACATCTAAATTTGTCTTTGAAATTTGTTCAAATCCTTTACCTCTATCTACAGTTGCAGAAGCGCCAGGGACTCCTGATAATTCAAAAGTTTTTGCTTTTTCTCCCAATTGCTTGGTAATAAATTCTGCAGCCATTTTACCTGCTTCTACGTTATCAGAAGCAACAGTTGTCAAGACTTCACCGCCATTACTACCGCGGTCAATTAAGATTACTGGAATATTTGCATTATTGGCAGCTTTAATAGATGTAACAATTGCATCAGAATCAACTGGATTAATTAGTAAAGCATCTACATTTTGACTAATAAAATTTTGAATATCATCTGCTTGTCTAGCAGCATCATCTTGTGCATCTGCTATCTTCAAAGTTACTTCTTTTTCTCTTGCGGCTTTTTCAAGACCATCTTTCATAGCTACAAAATAGGGATTGTTAGTAGTCGAAATAGAAACTCCTAATTTTAATTCTTTTGCTGACTTTTGAGTCGTAGATTTATTATCATTTGATGAATTTCCTAAACCAGTTTTTCCACAAGCTACTAAAGCAAAAATAAATGTTACAAACAAAGCAAAAATGCTAATTTTTTTAATAATTTTCATGTTATTACTCCTCGTAATATATATCTATAGGGATAGTTTCAATCCCGATTATTGTTCGTCATCTAATAAATTGTTACTATTTCCAAAAAAATTAAAAATTATTTTACTGTTTTACAACTTTAAAACGATCAATCAGAACAGCAATTAAGATTACAACTCCTTTTACTACTTGTTGCCAAAATGCTGAAACACCGATAATATTAAGTCCATTATTCAACACCCCAATAATTAAAGCACCTATTAGAGTACCCAGTATACGACCTTTACCTCCTGACAAAGAGGTGCCCCCAAGAACAACAGCTGCAATAGCATCCATTTCATAACTAGCACCTGCTGTTGGTTGAGCAGAACTTAAGCGTGATGTTATAATCAATCCAGAAATTGAAGCCATAATACCTGAAATTGAATAAATGATAATTTTCACTTTATTTAGTTTCACACCTGATATATATGCTGCTTTTTCATTCCCCCCTATAGCATACACAGATTTACCAAATGCTGTTTTATGAAGTAAAACATATAAAACAATAAATACAATAAACATAATAATTACAGGAAATGGAATTCCGACTATGTAACCTTGCCCCAAAAATTGAAATAAGAATGTATCACTTAATCCTTTTGTGATAGGATTCCCATTTGTATAAACAAGTGTTGCGCCTCTAAAAATAGTCATAGTTGCTAAAGTAACGATAAATGGAGCTAATTTCCCGTAGGAAATCAACAAACCATTCATCATCCCCAGAATGCAACCCAAAATTAAAGAGATGAGAATTGCTAATGTAACAGGCATTCCAGATCCTAATAGGCCAGCTGTGAGCGCACTGGATAAGGCTAAAATTGATCCAACTGATAAATCAATTCCACCTGTTAGAATAACAAAGGTCATTCCAAAAGCGATCAGTGCATTTGATGTTACTTGCAATAGTAAATTTAACAGATTATTTGCTGTTAAAAAATTTGAATTGATAATAGTGATGACAGCCATTAAAATTATCAATGCTATTACCGTTGTCAATTCTGACATATACTTCATAGTATTTTTCACACTATTGTCCCCCTGTAGCTAGTTGCATAACTTTTTCTTGTGTAGCTTCTTGACGTGTTAATTCTCCACTAATTCTTCCTTCATGCATGACCATAATGCGATCACTGACTCCGATCACTTCTGGTAAATCTGAAGATACCATAATAATCGGCACACCTCGTTCAGCCAATTCATTCATTAATTGGTAAATTTCACGCTTAGCACCAACATCTACCCCACGAGTTGGCTCATCTAGAATCAGTACTTTTGGAGCAATACCTATCCATTTTGCTAAAACTACTTTCTGTTGATTACCACCAGAAAGTGTTCCAACTTCCTTATCTGGATAACCTGATTTAATTCGTAGCCTATCTATTAAACGTTGTACAAATATATCACTTGTTTTATTATCGAAAATGCCATTTTTAACAAAATCACGAGTACTAGGTAAAGTCATATTATCTTTAATAGAAAAATCTAAAATCAATCCCTCATCTTTACGATCTTCTGTTAAGAAACCAATTCCATGCTTAATTGCTTCAAAAGGATTTTTAATTATCAGTTGTTCTTCGTTTATTATAATTTGACCAGATTTTAAAGAATCAATTCCAAAAATTGCTCGCATTATTTCAGTACGACCAGCACCCATCAAACCAGAAAAACCAAGAATTTCCCCTTGACGTACATAGAAAGAAATATTCGTAAAAGCAGAACCAGAAAGATTCTTAGCTTGAAAAACAATATTCCCAATCTCAGCCTTTTTTTCTGGATAATAATCTTCTAATTCACGACCTACCATCTTCTGAACTAATTCATCCGCATTAGTTAAGTTCGTTTTCTTGGTATCAATTACAAACCCATCCCTCATAACAGTTATAAGATCTGTAATCTTAAAGATTTCTTCCATCCGATGTGAAATATACACAATACCTACACCATCAGATTTTAATCCTTCTATCACTTTAAAAAGTGTTTCAGTTTCACGATCAGTTAAAGCTGCTGTGGGTTCATCCATAATTAATAAGGAAACTTCTGATAATAGACATTTTGCTATTTCTATCATTTGTTGTTGTCCGACTGATAATTGACCAATGATTGCATCGAGAGGAATAGATATATTAAGACGTTTAAATGCTTCTTTAGCTTTCCTTTCCATACTAGCTTTATCTAGAAACCCAATCGAATTTTTAATTTCTCTTCCTAAAAAAAGATTATCAAGTACAGTCATATCTGGCCAAGTATTCATTTCTTGATGAATAAAACTCAGTCCAAACCGTTCTGCCTCTTGAGGATTAGAAAATGTTTTTTCTTTTCCATCAATAAAAATAGTTCCTGAAGTAGCTGGAAAAAGTCCAGTTAAAATATTCATTAAGGTTGATTTGCCTGCACCATTCTCTCCCATTAAAGCATGAACTTCTCCTGAATTAAGAACCAAATCAATACTTTCTAAAACACGATTATTCCCAAAAGATTTTGAAATGTTCTTCATTTCAATTTTCATAGGCAACCCCCTTCTAAATAATAACTCCTGATTGCAAGATTATATTCGAATATGGTGTATCTTCCCCAGTGCGAATAACTGCCTTAACTTTAGTATTCATAGCTTTCAATTCTTCATGACTAATATACTCAATAATTATATTCGATCCTAAAAGATCTAGAACTGCTTGCCACTGTTCTTTGTTTTTTTCCTTAATTTCTTCTGCTAAGAAAATTTTTTCAATAAGTACATGATCTGAATATTCTTTTAAAACTTCTAAAAAACTTGGACTGCCTTTTCTTAATGCTAAATCAATTTTATCAACACCTTTTGGAACTGGCAATCCTAAATCTCCGATACAAACCAAATCCATATGACCTAAATCATCAGCTAGTTTCGCTATATTACTATTTAAAATCCCATATTTCTTCATATCCTGAATGCTCCTTTACTTCTTTCAAACTCGGCATGCCTCCTTGCGCTCCAAATCTTTGAACAGAAAGATGTGAAGCAATTGTTGCAAAGGACAATGCAACATTCATCTCTTTTCCTTTTGAGATAGCATAAGCAAAAGCACCATTAAACGTATCTCCTGCTCCTGTAGTATCAACTACTTCTGCTTTTATAGCAGGAATCTTCTGAACTGCTGTCCCATCATAATAAATAGAACCTTCAACTCCTAATGTCACAATCATTTTATTAGGATAAATTTTAATAATTTCTTCTAATTTCTTATCTGGAAAAAGCTCTGAACATTCATGCTCATTAGGAGTAATAAAATCACAAAAAGGAATCATCTCTATGTCTGTTTCTCTAGCTGGTGCAGGATTATAAAGCACCTTAACTTTATTTTCTTGACAAAATTTAGCTATAGATAAGTTGGCTTCATGTGGTATTTCATTTTGTAATACAACAATACTTGCATCACTAATCAATTCCCACTCATTTTTCCAATCATTTGTTTTAACTAAATTATTCGCTCCGGGATAATAAATAATCCTATTATCACCTCCATATAAAGTAATTTGTGCAACTCCTGTAGATTGTGGTATCGTTCCCACATGTTCTATAGAAATATTATTATTTTGCAGATTGCTTAGTAAATCTGCTGAAAAAATATCTTCCCCAACGTCCCCAAATATGTAAATATTATCTTCTACACTGGATAATCTACCAATAGCTACAGCCTGATTTGCACCTTTTCCACCTGGAACTATATTAAATGAATCCCCAAAAATCGTTTCACCTCCTTCTGGAATCCTTTTTGTTCTCATAACTAAGTCCATTGAAATACTTCCAACAACAACAATTTTACTCATTACTTTCTCCTTAATGTATTTCTTTCTACGTATCTAACAGGTAGTTTAATTTTAGCTTCATCTATAGAGAACTTATTTGCCATATTATAGATTAGTTTTGCAGCCTGTTCTCCCATTTTATATGATGATTGGTGAATAGTTGATAAAGAAGGGTAAATGAATTGACTAAGTACAATATCATCATAACCAATGATTTGAATATCATCTGGAATTTTTTTACCAATTGCTAAAATTTCATGAATATAAGCTATCGCATGAATATCAGAAGGTGCTATAATACTATCGATATTTGGATTTCTTTTTAGATTCTCTTTAGCTTCTTTTTGAATTTTTTCAAAGTCAAAAGTTTCACTTTCTTCAATACAAATTTCTAAATTTTTATTCCTCAAATAGTTTAAACTTGCTTCAAAGCGTTCCGCGATATTCTCGGCTTTATCATCTAAAACTTTAATAATCATAACTTGCTTAGCGCCAGCATTCCAAATTGCTTTAGCAGCCAAACGTCCACCCAACTGATTATCAGAAAAGACACCGTAACCTGTATCTTTACTAATCCGGTCAACCACAACAACAGGTAATGTTAGATTTGGAAATTCCTTTGTAAAGTCAAGTGTTGTTATAATACCAGCTGCATTTGTTTTTAACAAAAGGTTTATATATTCTTCTAACGAATCATGATCTGAAATAGTACCAACCATAATCCTATAACCTTTATCTTTCAAATATGATTCGGCTCCTCGAACTAATCTTGGGAAGAAGGGATTAGAAATATCTGGCAATAAGAGTCCTACCATTTGATTTTTTTTAGTTTTTAAAGATTGTGCTAATACATTTGGTGTGTAATTTAATTTCTTGATAGCATTTTTTATCTTTTCTCTCGCATCATCTCCGACATAGCCTTTTTTCGAAATATATCTTGAAACTGTTGACTTTGATACTCCAGCTTCTTCAGCAACCTGTTTTATTGTAGTCATCACTCCTCCTTTTTTATTGTGGAACCGTTCCCTTATTTATATAGTAAGCGTTTTCTTTTGTTTTGTCAATACTTTTTTAGAAATATTTTAAATTTATTTCAGAGTACACATGTTTTTACTAATCTCCTATTACTATTAGATACGAAACACAACAAGACCTCCACTATATCGAGGAGGCCTTGGATCAGCTAGGTTATTTAGTAAAAGACTAGAAGATTTTCTTTTCCCAATCGTCTTCTGTACGGCGAGGGTAGAAAAATTCAGATTTGTCAGGAGCTTCCATCATTTCCATCAAGGGTAACATATCATAGGCCAGATCCAAGTTTGGAATCTGGTCTTTTTGCACCCAAGAAACTTCTCCTTCATCTGAAGAGCGAAGGGTACCAAAGAACTCAGTCGCCTTATAACAAATGACAATATAGCGCCCACCTGTATCTAGTGGCCAATTTTTAATGCCGACAAGTTGAGGATTTTGGATAGTCAATCCTGTTTCTTCGTAGATTTCACGAATCACAGACTCTGCGAAAGACTCGCCGTTTTCTACATGGCCTCCTGGAAAGGCATAACCAGACCAGCGATTGTTTTCAGGAGCACGATACTGCATCACCACGCGCTGAGCTTCGAGATCTTCAATCAGACAAATATTTGTTAAAATCGTTAATTGTGCTCGAGACATAAATTTACTCACTTTCTAATTTATTAAATTTTTAGACTTGGTACCAGTACCATTAGCTTCTACTTTTTAAAATTATTTAGAATAGAATACCATCCGTTTTTCCTTTATGGGCTTTCCAAGTTCAAGTATCTTTTCTTGTTCATCAAAAGTAAAACCCATTTTTTGATAGAAAGCAATGGCTCGCTTATTATCTTTCAATACCCATAAGAAAATTTCAGAAAAATGATCAAGAGCAGTCAAAGCTACTTTCACTAACTTTTGTGCGATTCCTTTTCCATAATAGTCTTTTAAAACATATAAAGCAATAATTTCACCAGCTTGTATAGTCTCATCACGAAAGCTGCCATAACTGATAAAACCAACTACCTTCAGGTCATCTATCGCAATTAATGTATTTTCTGGATACTTTTGACTAAAGAATCGACATCTTTCTAATGTTATTGTCTCCTGAAATTCTGCAGGCAAAAGGTCATCATAAGCCTCTCTCCACGTTTGCCAGTGAACGAAGGATTTACCTTCTATCTCTTCAGGAGTTTTCATTGATTTGATAATAACCGTCATTTATTTTCTCCTCCTTAATCCAACAGTCTGACTTCCTTTGCTACTTTTTGTAGAAATTTTTGTCTTGTTGAACTTGTATTTACTTCACGGCCTAACTCTCCTAAGATTGAAACCCTCTTTGTTTTTATGCCACAGTGATTCAATACAGCATTCTTTAATACTGATATTCCATAACTGTCTGGAATGTTAATCGGACCTGAAAATACTTTGTACCACCAAGTTGGTGCCATTGAAGTTACATAGATACTAGCTGTTTTTCCTTTTAATAACTTTTTGAACTGTTTACCACTCAAGTAATTCAAAATAAAGCTTCCTCGATTATTTGCAGAGTATGCAATGCCTGGCGTAAAAACACGATCAATCCACCCCTTCAATAGACTAGGCATACTACTCCACCAAATAGGATAAACAAAAATGAAATGTTCTGCCCACTGAATTAATTCTTGAGAGCGTAGAATAAACGGATCATCCTCCATTCTTTGTCGATAACCATAACGTAAAACAGGATCAAACTCTTCCTCATTAAGATTAATCATTTCAAGTTCATGTCTCTTTGAGTCTATATTTTCTACAATCGTTTGAAAAATTGCTTGGCAGTAACTTTCTTTATCAGGATGTCCATTGATAACTAAAATATTCATAAAATTCCCCTAATCTAACGCCTTGACTTCCAGCATCATATCGCGGATCTGAGCTGCGAGTTCAAAGTCAAGCACTTCGACGGCTTCTTGCATTTGTTTTTCGAGTTTCTTAACAAGTTCTTTGCGTTCTTGTTTGTTGAGGCTATTGATATCGACTTCCTTGTCTTCTTCCTTAGCAACTGCCTTGGTCACAGCAATCAGGTCACGGATTTCTTTCTTGATTGTCTGAGGCACAATACCGTGTTCTTCATTATAGGCCATCTGAATTTTCCGACGGCGAGCTGTTTCATCGATAGCACGTTGCATAGACTGAGTCACAGTGTCCGCATACATGATGACATGCCCTTCACTGTTACGGGCAGCACGACCAATGGTCTGGATAAGGCCACGCTCGTTTCGAAGGAAACCTTCCTTGTCAGCATCGAGAATAGCTACTAGACTCACTTCAGGTACGTCAATCCCTTCACGGAGCAGGTTAATTCCGACCAAGACATCAAAGACACCCAAGCGCAGATCACGGATAATCTCCGTCCGTTCCAAGGTCTTGATATCCGAGTGCATGTACTTGACCTTGATACCCATTTCCTTGAAGTAGTCGGTCAAGTCCTCTGCCATTTTCTTAGTCAAAGTGGTGATAAAGGTTCGTTCATTCTTTTCAACACGGGCATTGATTTCACCCAAAAGGTCATCAATCTGTCCCATAGTCGGACGGACTTCTACCTCTGGATCCAAGAGTCCTGTTGGACGAATGATTTGCTCAATCACTGTCTCGGTCTGTTCATTTTCATAGTCACCAGGTGTCGCTGAAACGTAAACAATCTGATGAACGTGACTCTCAAACTCCTCCCGACGGAGAGGACGATTGTCCAAAGCTGATGGCAAACGGAAACCATAATTAACCAGCATTTCCTTACGCGAACGGTCACCATTGTACATACCCTTGATCTGCCCCATAGTCATGTGGCTCTCGTCAATCATGATTAAGAAATCATCTGGGAAAAAGTCGAGAAGGGTGTAAGGAGGCTCACCTTCGCTACGCCCATCCATGTGGCGAGAATAATTTTCAACCCCGTTGGTATAGCCCATCTCACGCAGCATCTCAATATCATACTCTGTCCGCTGTTTCAAACGCTGGGCTTCTAGCAATTTGCCTTCCTTCTCAAAGACAGCTAACTGCTCCTCCAACTCTGCCTGAATCTTGGCAATAGCTACTTCCATATGATCGTCATTGGTCACAAAGTGAGTGGCTGGGAAAATCGCCAAGTGGTCCACTTCACCGAGAACTTGACCAGTTAATGCTTCGACTTCACGAATACGATCAATCTCATCTCCAAAAAATTCTACTCGAAATGCATGCTCATCACGGGAAGCTGGGAAAATCTCCACCACATCTCCACGAACACGAAATCTTCCCCGTTGGAAATCAATATCATTGCGCTCAAACTGGATATCTACCAAGTCATTCAAGAGTTTATCACGAGAAATTTCAAGACCTGGACGCAGACTAACGACGCTGTCAGCGTATTCCTTGGGCGAACCTAAACCATAAATACAAGAGACTGAGGCCACAACAATGACATCATTACGCTCCAGAAGAGCCGAAGTAGCTGAGTGGCGGAGCTTGTCAATCTCGTCATTGACAGAGCTGTCCTTCTCAATGTAGGTATCACTAGAAGGGACATAGGCTTCTGGCTGGTAATAGTCATAGTAGGATACAAAGTACTCAACTGCATTTTCAGGAAAAAATTCCTTAAACTCCCCATAGAGCTGTCCTGCTAGAGTCTTATTGTGGGCGATGACCAGAGTGGGTTTATTGACTTTGGAAATGACCTGACTCATGGTATAAGTCTTCCCTGTTCCAGTCGCCCCCATCAGAATCTGAGCTTTTTCTCCCCCCTCGATATTATCAACCAACTGCTCGATAGCTTGTGGTTGATCTCCTGATGGTTGATATTTTGATACTAGTTTAAATTGATTATCTGTAATACGGTTGATCATAAGAATCCTCTCTCGATATGCTATTCCTATTTTAGCATACTTGTTGCATTTTCACGAAGAAAAGGACGAACCTAAGTCACATCCTTTCATTTTCTTTCTTTAATTGATAAGCGAGATAGACAATCAGCAGTAGCAAGGCCAAACTTGTCATGATAGATCCTTCTATCCCAAAAGCGCCACCTGATAGCCAGACTTGATTGCCTTGTGGTAAAAAGGTCATCAATGACGTTCCTGATGGTTGACCACTAACTAAAATCCCAAAGAGATTTCCCTGAGCAAAATTCCAGGCCCCATGAATACCTGCAACACCCCAAACTGTATCTGTTTTGAGGAGGTAAAGTGACATGGCAACTCCGAATAAGAAGAGATTTACTAAAGATAGTGGTGTTAGACCAGAATTGCCCATATGAAGCAGAGTAAAGAATAGGCTAGATATAAGAACAGCAAGTTTTAGATTGGTTCTTGAGGCCAATTGAGGAAGGAGCCAAGCACGGGCTACCACTTCTTCTGTTGTCCCCTGTAAAATCCAAAAAGGGATAGTAAAGACAACAAAGGTAAGCGAATAAGGATTCAAGTGAATAGACTCAAAACGATATTGCCCTAATGCTACTAAACCTAACAAGGTCAGAAGAAAAAGTGCCAGACCTAAACCAAATCCCTTAAGAAGATTACTGAGGAAATTTTCTTTATAAAATCCTAAAGTTCGAATAGGTCTTTTCTCAACTTTTCTAGTCCATCTGAACACAGTGTTGAGAACGAAACCAAAGGCCAGCAATTCTAAAATTAAACGAAAGTCACTTGTTTTATCCATCAAGCTCTGTTGCAATGTCTGCAAATAGGTTGCAAGATTTTGACCAGCCTCTCCAAAATTTCTAGCAAGTCCGATGAGAGCTAACAAACTAATACCATACAGAGTATAAGCCACAAACTCTCCTATGAAGACAAAAGCAAAGGCTAACAAGGGGCTTGTGTAAAGGTTTAACCGCATTTTGGAAGCTTGGAAGTCTTTAAATATTCTTTTGTTCTTCATATTCCTGTCCTCTTTTCTTCTACTATATACTATTATTATAGCACTTTATAGTAGCAATTCAAGAAGGAAAAGAAAATATAGATGTTATATTTTCTAACACGAAAATATAAAAATTTGCCTTTTTTTACTTTTTCTGATATAATGGGAAAATATTCGGAAAAGGAGACTAAAAATGAAGAAAAAATTTCTAGCATTTTTGCTAATTTTATTCCCAATTTTCTCATTAGGTATTGCGAAAGCTGAAACGATTAAGATTGTTTCTGATACCGCCTATGCACCTTTTGAGTTTAAAGATTCAGATCAAACTTATAAAGGAATTGATGTTGACATTATCAACAAAGTGGCTGAGATTAAAGGATGGAACATTCAGATGTCCTATCCTGGATTTGACGCAGCGGTAAATGCGGTTCAAGCTGGTCAAGCTGACGCTATCATGGCAGGGATGACAAAGACTAAAGAACGTGAAAAAGTTTTCACCATGTCTGATACTTACTATGATACAAAAGTTGTCATTGCAACTACTAAGTCACACAAGATTAGTAAATATGACCAATTAAAAGGAAAAACTGTTGGTGTTAAAAACGGAACAGCCGCTCAACGTTTCCTTGAAAGTATCAAGGATAAATACGGTTTTGCTATTAAAACATTTGACACTGGTGATTTGATGAACAACAGCTTGACTGCTGGTGCAATTGATGCCATGATGGATGACAAACCTGTTATCGAGTATGCCATTAACCAAGGTCAAGACCTCCATATCGAAATGGATGGGGAAGCTGTAGGGAGTTTTGCTTTCGGTGTTAAAAAAGGAAGCAAATACGAGCACCTAGTTACTGAATTTAACCAAGCCTTGGCTGAAATGAAAAAAGATGGTAGTCTTGATAAAATCATCAAGAAATGGACTGCTTCATCATCTTCAGCAGTTCCAACTACAACTACTCTAGCGGGCTTAAAAGCCATTCCTGTTAAAGCTAAATACATCATTGCCAGCGATTCTTCTTTTGCACCTTTTGTTTTCCAAAATTCAAGCAACCAATACACTGGTATTGATATGGAATTGATTAAGGCAATCGCTAAAGACCAAGGTTTTGAAATTGAAATCATCAACCCTGGTTTCGATGCCGCTATTAACGCTGTCCAAGCTGGTCAAGCAGATGGTATCATTGCTGGTATGTCTGTCACAGATGCTCGTAAGGCGACTTTTGATTTCTCAGATTCATACTACACTGCAAACACAATCCTCGGCGTCAAAGAATCAAGTACCATTGCTTCTTATGAAGATTTGAAAGGGAAGACGGTTGGTGTTAAAAACGGAACTGCTTCTCAAACCTTCCTAACAGAAAATCAAAGCAAATACGGTTATCAAATTAAAACCTTCGCTGATGGTTCATCAATGTATGACAGTTTAAACACTGGTGCCATTGATGCTGTTATGGATGATGAACCTGTTCTCAAATATTCTATCAGCCAAGGTCAAAAATTGAAAACACCAATCCCTGGAAGTCCAATCGGAGAAACAGCCTTTGCCGTTAAAAAAGGCACAAATCCAGAATTGATTGAAATGTTCAACAACGGACTTGCAAACCTTAAAGCAAACGGTGAATTCCAAAAGATTCTTGACAAATACCTAGCTAGCGAATCTTCAACTACTTCAACAAGCACTGTTGACGAAACAACTATCTGGGGCTTGCTTCAAAATAACTACAAACAGCTCCTTAGCGGACTTGGTATCACTCTTGCTCTAGCTCTTATCTCATTTGCTATTGCTATTGTTATCGGGATTATCTTCGGTATGTTTAGCGTTAGCCCATACAAATCTCTTCGTGTGATCTCTGAGATTTTCGTTGACGTTATCCGTGGTATTCCTTTGATGATTCTTGCAGCCTTCATCTTCTGGGGAATTCCAAACTTCATCGAGTCTATCACAGGCCAACAAAGTCCAATTAACGACTTCGTAGCTGGTACTATCGCCCTCTCACTCAATGCAGCGGCTTATATCGCTGAAATCGTTCGTGGTGGTATTCAGGCCGTTCCAGTTGGTCAAATGGAAGCTAGCCGAAGCTTGGGTATCTCTTATGGAAAAACCATGCGTAAGATTATCTTGCCACAAGCAACTAAATTGATGTTGCCAAACTTTGTTAACCAATTCGTTATCGCTCTTAAAGATACAACCATCGTTTCTGCTATCGGTTTGGTTGAACTCTTCCAAACTGGTAAGATTATCATTGCCCGTAACTACCAAAGTTTCAAGATGTATGCAATCCTTGCTATCTTCTATCTTGTAATTATCACACTTTTGACTAAACTAGCGAAACGCTTAGAAAAGAGGATTCGTTAATGGCAAAATTAAAAATTGATGTAAATGATTTACACAAAAGCTACGGAAAAAATGAAGTTTTAAAAGGAATTACGACTAAGTTCTATGAAGGAGATGTTGTTTGTATCATCGGTCCTTCAGGTTCTGGTAAGTCAACCTTCCTCCGTAGCCTCAACCTTCTAGAAGAAGTTACGAGCGGTCACATTACTGTGAACGGTTATGACTTAACTGAAAAAACAACCAACGTTGACCACGTCCGTGAAAATATCGGAATGGTGTTCCAACACTTCAACCTCTTCCCACACATGTCTGTATTGGACAACATTACTTTTGCTCCTATTGAACACAAACGAATGACCAAAGAAGAAGCTGAGAAATTGGGGATGGAGTTGCTTGAAAAGGTTGGACTAGCAGATAAAGCTAATGCTAACCCAGATAGCCTATCCGGTGGTCAAAAACAACGTGTGGCTATCGCTCGTGGACTAGCAATGAATCCAGACATCATGCTCTTTGATGAACCAACTTCTGCCCTTGACCCTGAAATGGTCGGAGACGTACTAAACGTTATGAAAGACTTGGCTAAACAAGGCATGACCATGATTATCGTAACCCATGAGATGGGATTTGCCCGTCAGGTTGCCAACCGCGTTATCTTTACTGCAGACGGTGAATTCCTTGAAGACGGAACACCTGATCAAATCTTTGATAACCCACAACACCCACGTCTGAAAGATTTCTTGGACAAGGTCTTAAACGTCTAAACGCAAACTGTAAGGATTTCCTTGCAGTTTTTTTCTATCTCGTATTGGATTTTTTGATTTTTCGGAAAATTATGTTAGAATTAAATTTATGAAATGAGATTTCCTCATACCTAGCAAGACTAGGAATAAAAATAGAAATTAGGTAGCTAGATGTCATCTAAGGTTATTGTTACAATTTTCGGTGCGAGTGGAGACCTGGCTAAACGCAAGCTCTACCCTTCCCTTTTTAGACTATATAAATCCGGCAATCTTTCCGAGCACTTTGCAGTCATTGGAACTGCTCGTCGTCCTTGGAGCAAGGAATATTTTGAATCTGTTGTAGTCGAATCCATCCTTGATTTGGCAGATAGTACCGAACAAGCTCAGGAGTTCGCTAGCCACTTCTACTATCAAAGTCATGATGTCAATGATACAGAACACTACATTGCTTTACGTCAATTGCAGGCTGAACTAAATGACAAGTACCAAGCTGAACACAACAAGCTCTTCTTCTTGTCTATGGCACCTCAGTTCTTTGGAACTATCGCCAAACACCTCAAGTCTGAAAACATTGTGGATGGTAAAGGTTTTGAGCGCTTAATCGTTGAAAAACCATTTGGTACAGATTACGCAACTGCAAGCAAGTTGAATGACGAGCTCCTGGCAACATTTGACGAAGAACAAATTTTCCGTATTGATCATTATCTTGGTAAGGAAATGATCCAAAGTATCTTTGCAGTTCGCTTTGCCAACCTGATTTTCGAAAACGTTTGGAACAAGGAATTTATCGACAATGTTCAAATTACCTTTGCGGAGCGCTTGGGTGTAGAAGAACGTGGTGGCTACTATGACCAATCAGGTGCCCTCCGTGATATGGTACAGAACCATACACTCCAACTTCTTTCTCTCCTTGCTATGGACAAGCCAGCAAGCTTCACAAAAGACGAGATTCGTGCTGAGAAGATTAAGGTCTTTAAAAACCTCTATCACCCAACTGATGAAGAACTTAAAGAATACTTTATCCGTGGTCAATACCGTTCAGGTAAGATTGATGGCATGAAATACATCTCTTATCGTAGCGAGCCAAATGTAAATCCAGAATCTACAACAGAAACCTTTGCATCTGGTGCCTTCTTTGTAGACAGCGATCGCTTCCGTGGTGTTCCTTTCTTCTTCCGTACTGGTAAACGACTAACTGAAAAAGGAACTCATGTCAACATCGTCTTTAAACAAATGGATTCTATATTTGGAGAACCACTTGCTCCAAATATTTTGACCATCTATATCCAACCAACAGAAGGCTTCTCTCTTAGCCTAAATGGGAAGCAGGTAGGAGAAGAATTCAACTTGGCTCCTAACTCACTGGATTACCGTACAGATGCGACCGCAACTGGTGCCTCTCCAGAACCATACGAAAAATTGATTTATGATGTCCTAAATAACAACTCAACTAACTTTAGCCACTGGGATGAAGTTGGTGCGTCGTGGAAATTGATTGACCGAATCGAAGAACTCTGGGCTGAAAATGGTGCCCCACTTCATGACTATAAAGCTGGAAGCATGGGACCTCAAGCTAGCTTTGACTTACTTGAAAAATTCGGTGCCAAATGGACTTGGCAACCAGATATCGCCTATCGTCAAGATGGCCGTTTAGAATAACAAAAAATCCTGCAAGTTTGTACCTTGCAGGATTTTTGCTTCTGATTAGATTAAGCCTTCCAAGAGACCCTTCATAAAGTTTTCTGAGTTAAACTCTCCAATATCATCGATTTTTTCACCAAAACCAATCAATTTTACAGGAATATTGAGTTCTTCACGGATGGCTAGAACAACACCACCTCGAGCAGTTCCATCAATCTTAGTCAAGACAATTCCAGTTAATGGCGTGATTTTTGAAAATTCTTTGGCCTGTACAAGAGCGTTTTGACCTGTTGATGCATCCAGAGCCAAGAAGGTTTCATGGGGTGCCTCTGGAACAACACGCTTGATGATACGACCAATCTTTTCCAACTCAGCCATAAGGTTATCCTTATTTTGCAAACGACCAGCAGTATCAATCATAAGAATATTGATACCTTCAGCCACGGCACGTTCCATGCCATCAAAGACTACACTAGCTGGGTCAGCTTTTTCAGGTCCAGTCACAACTGGAACGTCCACACGACGACCCCATTCAGCAAGCTGGGCTACTGCACCTGCACGGAAAGTATCTGCCGCAACTAGCATAACCTTCTTACCTGCTTGTTTGTAGCGGTGGGCTAGTTTCCCGATAGAAGTTGTTTTCCCAACACCATTAACACCAACAAAGAGCATGACTGTCAAGCCATCTTGGAAGTGGATACTTTCATCGTAGTTACCGTCTTTCTCATAGAGCTCGACCAATTTTTCAATGATGACACGGCGAAGTGCATCAGGTTTCTTGGCGTTTTCAAGCTTGGCTTCGTAGCGTAACTCCTCTGTTAAGTTAGAAGCCACCTGGACACCAACATCACTCATAATCAGTAATTCTTCCAACTCCTCGAAGAATTCTTCATCGACAGAGCGGAAATTAGCAAAGAAGGCGTTCAAGCGAGCTCCGAAGCCTGTACGAGTTTTCTTAAGACTGCGGTCATATTTTTCCTGAACAGTCTCTTCTACTTGAGTCATTTCTGGTTCAAGCACTTCAGAACTATTTTCTTCTACAGTCTCTAGGAGCTCAGTATTCTCTTCCTCTGTGACTTCTTCTGAGTTTGGCAATTCTTCGACTTCTTCTTGATGAACCTCTACAGCTGGCTCTGAATCCAGACTTTCTTCAACTGTCTCTTGATTTTCCTCTTCTTGGAGCAGAGCTTCTTCAGAACTTTCAACTTCTGCTTCTTCTTGAAGGATTCCCTCATCTTCTGTAAGAGAAGACTCAACATCTTCTGATAGATCAAGATTTTCCAGAGCTTCTTTTACAACTTCTTCGATTTTAGGTTCTTCTTTTTTTCCGAATAAACGGTCAAATAATCCCATATCTTAGTTCTCCTTTAGCACATATTCTTCGATAGCCCAGGCGACAGCCTCTTCATCGTTGGTCATTGGCGTCACTACATTTGCGACTGCCTTGACTTCAGGAACAGCGTTTTGCATGGCAACACCGAGTCCTGCCCATTCAATCATAGAGAGGTCATTGGCCTCGTCACCACATGCCATAACTTGGCTTTGGTTGATTCCAAGATGGCTGATTAGTTTTGCCAAACCTGTTGCTTTATGAACATTCTTTGGTGACCACTCTAGCAACATTTCCCGTGATTTAAAGATTTCATATTGGTCAAACAATTCTGGAGAAATCTTCTGAATAGCTGCATCCAAGGGTTCTTGAGCAAAGGCAGTCACACATTTATTATAAGTCATTTGACTAGATAAGTCTGCAAAGTCCACTGGAACAAAAGTCAAAGCTGGATTGAATTTGGCATAAAGACTTTCTTGGTCGGATTGAATTTGATAAACAGTTCCTTCTGAGATAGCATCAAGAGGCAGTGATAATTTCTCTGTTTCCTCATACAAGCGTGCCACATCATCATATGAAAAGACTGTTTTATCAAGGATTTCACCTGTATTTTTCTGAACCAAACCACCATTAAAAGTAATCGTATACTCATCTTCGTGGCCGTCAGTCCCTAGCTCATGGAGAAAGAAATCCATGGCTTTTAAGGGACGACCAGTTGTCAATACGACCTTGATACCACGATCACGCGCAGCTTTCAAGGTTTCCTTGGTACGATCCGTCAGCCTTTTATCAGTAGTCAGCAAGGTCCCGTCCAAGTCCAATGCAATCAATTTTATATCTGCCATTATATGCCCTCCATATAAGCTATAACCGACTGGTCCTTATGGTGACCAATCACTGTCTCTGCTAATTCTAAAATTTCAGGTCGTGCATTTTCAGGAGCTACAGGATGTCCCACAACCTGCATCATATGTAAGTCATTTAGATTGTCTCCAAAAGCCAGAACCTGATCCATTGTGATACCAAGTTTTTTAGCTAATTCAACAATGGCCACTCCCTTATCGACATAGTCCAGAACAATATCAATAGATTCAAAGCCAGTTGTCATGGCCTTAACACCAGGAACATGTTCATTAACCCAAGCCTCCCCAGCTTCAAGCGTTTCTTCTGTGAAGTTGGTCGTAAATTTGAAAATGTCATCTTTAATATCTTCCAGAATCGCTACTTTTTGGATATTTTCATTATAGTGCTGACTCACTTTCAAATAGGTCTCATCAACCGTATCTAGAACATAAGCTCCCTTTTTTCCCGTCAAGAGCAGTTTATTGATGTCTACATAAGGTGACGTTTTCAGCTTTTCAAAAGTCGTCAAATAAAACTCACGAGACATGGTCGCTTCATACAAGTCCTGACCTCGATACTCTACCAAACTGCCATTTTCCGCGATAAAAATAATGTCATCACGAACATCAGCAAATAATTTTTCTAAGGATAGAAATCCGCGCCCCGAAGCCACCGCAAAGTAAATCCCTTTTTCCTTGTAGGAAACCAAGAGAGACTTGAGACGGTCCATATCAAAGCGTCCATTCTCATCTAGGAAGGTTCCGTCCATATCCGTTGCTACTAGTTTAATCATAAAATCTTTCTTACTCCGATTAGTAAATCTACCTCCTATTATACCATAGATAAGTAGAAAAAGGACTAGTCTATCAGCTTTGCTTCTCTTTTATCCTTCTCTACTAGTTAGTGCTGTTTCTAACTTTTAAAAAGCTCGTAAAATTAAAATCGTGCAACTTTTTTCAGACAGTTTTAAAAGATTGATTTCCTTATATTTTTCCTTTATACTGGATAAAAAGGAGAATAATATGTCAGAAACAAATCACGAAATTGATTCAAATTTTGCAGGTCGTTTAAATATCCTGCGTGCGGGTGTGCTTGGTGCCAATGATGGGATTATTTCCATTGCTGGTGTGGTTATCGGGGTTGCTAGTGCCACGACCAATATCTGGATTATCTTTTTATCAGGCTTTGCAGCTATTTTGGCAGGTGCCTTTTCAATGGCTGGTGGAGAATATGTATCCGTTTCAACTCAAAAAGATACCGAGGAAGCAGCCGTTGCGCGTGAGCAAGTCTTGCTAGACCAAGATATGGAACTAGCCAAAAAGTCCCTCTATGCTGCCTATATTCAAAATGGTGAGTGTGAAACATCAGCCCAACTTCTCACCAACAAAGCCTTTTTAAATAATCCGCTCAAGGCTTTGGTAGAGGAAAAATATGGGATTGAGTATGAAGAGTTTACCAATCCTTGGCATGCTGCTATCTCTAGCTTTATTTCTTTTTTCCTTGGTAGCTTACCACCAATGCTTTCAATTACCATTTTCCCAAGTGAATACCGCATCCCTGTTACTGTCCTTATCGTCGGTGTGGCCCTTCTTCTCACTGGTTACACTAGTGCCAAACTTGGAAAAGCCCCAACCAAAACAGCTATGATTCGAAACCTAGCTATTGGTCTCTTGACTATGGGAGTTACTTTCCTGCTCGGACAACTTTTCAGCATTTAATACTCTTCGAAAATCTCTTCAAACCACGTCAGCGTTGCCTTGCCGTAGATATGGTCGCTGACTTCGTCAGTCTTATCTACAACCTCAAAACTGTGTTTTGAGCAACCTGTGGCTAGCTTCCTAGTTTCCTCTTTGATTTTCATTGAGTATAAAATACAAGAAATACCTCGATTTTGAAGTCGAGGTATCTTTTTTACATTTGGACAATCTTGCGATAACTTCTTGAAGTAATCATGAAAATCAGCACATAGGCGATGAGGAAGATAGCGCAGATAGACAAGGTCACAGTCAACATCATATTCGTATCTATTACACCAATCACTTTTAAAATCAGACTAAGCATATGGTAGGCAAAGGCTAGATGTATGAAGGCAAAAAGCAAAGGAAGGAAGAAAACAGTTAAAACCTGTTTGTTAATGGTTTGCTTGATTTGCTTTTGATCTAAACCGACTTTCTGCAAGATAATAAAGCGCTCACGGTCTTCATAGCCTTCAGAAATTTGTTTGTAGTAGATGACCAGAACCGTTCCGACCATAAAGATAATGGATAGGAAAATACCGATAAAGAAGACACCACCAAAGAGGGCACTCATCTGAGAACTAGCATCTGCTAGATTGCTACCGTAAACATAGCTACCTTCCGTGTTTAATTGAGCATTAAACTGATTGAGGTATTTATCATATTCTTCAGCGACCTTGAGTTGTTCTTCTTCGTTGGCATTTACATTCATACCACCGTAAAACTGATTATAGATAGCCGAATCTGGGAATTGATCCAAAAAGGCTTGTAAATTAGGTACAACAAGGTAATTGTAATCAGCAGTCAAAATATTAAACTGATTTGGAACATGGTTTACAATGAAATCTTTAGTAAATTCTTCTTTGACAGAAAATTGATGATCATTTAGAGTTAGAGCTTTCTGTTCTTTAACTCCCTCATTCTTTGCAAAGAGTCCGACCTCATTTCCTGATAGAGACAATTTTTGGCCAGTCATATTTTCATAATCTTTTTGGTCAAATACCATGAAAACTGTTGTGGGTTGGACACGATTTTGTCCTTTTTCAAAAAGGGTTAACTTGCTACCTTCTTGGTTTGCAACACCAAAGTAAGCGTAACGAAGCACTTCTTTCTCTTTAATCTTATAACCTTTATCACTTGCAAACTGGCTCAAGAGTTTGTCCAAGTCTTCTTTTTCAACATTTTGCCCTGAAACCCCAAAATCATGCGGATTTAGAACTTTTTTAAAGCTTTCTGAGGCATTGAAAATACTAGTAGCTGCTGACATGGTTACCAAAACCATTGTTGACAAAATTGCGACAGTTGCTAGTCCAACCGCATTTTTCTTCATACGGAAAATCAAGTTGGACACTGAGATAAGGTTATTGGGCTGGTAATAATATTTCTTGTTTTTCTTTAAGATTTGTAGGAAGACTGTAATACCTGCATTGAACAAGAGATAGGTTCCAAAAATAACCAGCAAAACAGCTAGGAAGAAAGTTGTTAAGGCTGTAAGAGGATCTTTTACAGTAAGGGAAAGATAATATCCAATCCCTAAACTTATGGAACCAAGAATAGTTTGTAGAGGTAGGAAACGACCTTTTTTCTCTCCGCTTGCTTTCTCACGAGAGAGCTGGAGGGCATTCATACGGGCAATTCGAAGGGCATTCAGGAACATGAGGCCTAGGAAAATCAAACCGAAGACAACAAGTACTGTAATGACAACTTTCATTTGGAAGGTAGCGACCAGCTCAACCTTTAATTTCATCAGTTTGAGTAGGAAAGCGAAAATTAACTTGTCAAACAAGGCTCCAATACCGATACCTGCTCCAACAGTTAGAATCCCAAATACCACTAACTCCTTAAAAGTCATACTAATTAGATGGCGTTTCTCCAAACCCAGCATGCCATAAATCCCTAGTTCCTTGGAACGGTTCTTCATGACAAAACTATTGGCATAAAGGACGATAATGGCTGACGCAAGGGTGACGACAAACATACCAAATCCAAGTGTAGCCTGAATGGTTGTTCCTCCACGGATTTCAGCAATCTTGGGATTGAAAGTTAGAGAGTAAAAGAGATAGGTGACGGTGACTGCCAAGAGAACAGCCAACGCAAAAGGATAGTAGAGTTTGCGGTTTTTAATCAAGTTCGATACCGCTAACTTATTGGTTAATCGAAACATACTAATTCACCTCGCTTGCCATGACAGTCAAGGTATCAGAAATTTCTTGGAACATCTGACGTTCTGTCTTCTCTCCACGGTAGATTTGGTTGTAAAGAATGCCGTCTTTGATAAAGAGTACACGTTTAGCTCTGCTAGCTGCTGCTGTTGAGTGGGTTACCATGAGAATGGTTTGGCCACGCTCATTGATTTCATCAAAGACATCAAGTAAGGCTGCAGATGACTTGGAATCAAGGGCTCCTGTTGGCTCATCCGCAAGGAGAATTTCAGGTTCTGTGATGATGGCGCGGGCTACTGCTACACGCTGTTTCTGACCACCAGAAATCTCGTAAGGGTACTTCTCTTGCAATTGGTTGATACCTAGATTCTCAGCTGTCACCACCAATTTCTTCATCATCTCCGTAATTGGTCTTCTTGACAAGACAAGCGGAAGCAAGATATTATCCTTTACAGAGAGAGTATCTAGCAAGTTAAAGTCTTGGAAGACAAAGCCCAGCTTTTCACGACGGAAGCTAGAAGCCTGTGAATTTTTAATGGTTGCTGTATCAGTTCCATTCAGATAAACCTGACCACGAGTTGGTTTATCCAGCATAGCTAGGATATTGAGAAGAGTTGATTTACCAGAACCAGACTCACCCATGATGGCAACGTAGTCACCCTTTTCGACGGTAAAGTGAATATCCTTGAGGGCTTCTACTTGGTTGCCCTGAAAACGAGTTTTATAAATTTTTTGAACGTGTTTTACATCTAAAAGTGTCATGAGAATCTCCTTTCTTAATATCCCATCAAATGAAATGTCGCTTGCATCATAGCGCATCCCAGTTGAACACGCTCGATATCTTTGTAGCTTGGTTTTCTTGTTTTCTTCTGTAAGATTTGTTTCATGATGTTACTCCTTTGTTCTTTATGAGTCTAGTTTACATCAAAAAAAGACCGCTTGCCATAACCTAACCTTACAAAAAAGGCTTTAATCTTACATTTTTGTAAGATTGGGGGAATGTAAGCAAAATTACTTAGAAAATAATTTGATTTTCTATTTTAAAAATTTTAAAAAATAAGTGTGAAAAGGCTTACTTTGGAAAGGAGGAAGCGGGAACTAACATTTGAGTAAGCTTACCTAGATAACATACCATTAAATTTAACACTTGCAAGTTGTTCAACCTATAAGGAAAGAAGGGGCGCTTTAATGAAACATAAAGAACATATACTCATCGGACTTCTCTATCTCCTCTCTCCATTCATCGGTCAGCTCTTAGTTGAAAAAACATACTTTATCGGTACAGAATTTACAGCTACTGCTTATGCTATTTGCTGGCTATCAGTTGTTATCAGCATCCATCATTTTTCAAAAAATGTATTGTCTCAGCATGAAAAATCAGATTAGAAATCTAAGTTCAAAATATTATTTTTAATTTGTATATGAGGCTGAGAAAATCTTATTAAAAGTAAAAAAGCTTTAAATCAAGCAGTTTAGACTATTGATTTAAAGCTTTTTGCTTATTCCAAATCTTCTGTAGAACCTCACCAAAACCAGCCTTCATTGTCGTCAATAGCTTGGGCTTCTTTGCGTTTACGTGGGCCTGTTCCGTACATTTCTGCTTCGATTTCTTCCTTGGTAGGCATGATAGAAGCTAGGATGATATAGATAATCACGCCAAGTCCAAAGTTTGCGACTGTAAAAATGGCAAATAAGAAACGAACAAGGGTAACATCAAAGTTCCACTTGTCTGACAGACCTGCCAAAACTCCTGAAATCATACGATTTCGTCTCATTTTATAAAATTTACTGTTCATGATATTTCCTCTTTCTGCTAGGTTAGACATAGTATATCACGGGTAGGCTCGGCTTTCATCAGTCCTCAGGCTGATTTACTAGTAGCAATTTACCTCGACAAAGTCCACATCGATAGCGTTTGGTATCAATCCTTCGCTTGCGCTGATAAGTTTGCTGGCAGGATTGACAACGATAAAGTTTGAGTGGTTTAGAGTGGCTATTTGTCAAGGAGGGCACAAAGCGTAATCCATCCACTGCTTTCAACAGTTCCTTAAAATCCCAATCCTTGTGTTGATAGCCCTTCCCTTGAAAATAGAGGTGATAATGACAGAGTTCATGTCGGACAATTTTCCTAAAAACATCCAGACCCAGTTCCTGATAAACCTTGGGATTAAAATCCAAATGCCCATCTTTGGGGAAAAATCGCCCACCTGTCGAACGTAGACGAGAATTCCACTGAGCTTGATGGATAAAAGGTCTGCCGAAGTCTTTTAGTGAAACCTGCTTAACGTAATCAGTCAGTTTCATTTGGAGCGAGGAGCGACAGATTGACTTTTTCACGTTCAGTATCGATTTTCTTAACCCAAACCGTTACCAAATCTCCGACTGACACTACTTGGCTAGGATGTTTGATAAATTTGCGACTCATATGGGAAATGTGAATCAAGCCGTCTTCGTGAATTCCAATGTCAACGAAGGCACCAAAGTCAACTACATTACGCACCACACCCTCTAGCTTCTGGCCTACCACTAAATCTTTGATATCTAGGACATCTTGGCGAAGCACAGGTGCATCAAAGGAATCACGGAAATCTCGACCTGGTTTGAGAAGGTCTGCAATGATATCTTTAAGAGTTTCTGGTCCAAGGTCTAGCTCTTGCGCCATTTCCTTGACTGAAAGCGACTTGAGTTTGCCTTGGGCTTCTTCGTTTAGGTCTTTAATATCTAAACGTTTGAAGAGTTCCTTAACGGCAACGTAATTTTCTGGGTGAACTCCTGTATTATCAAGGATGTTGCTACTTTCAGGGATACGAAGGAAACCAGCTGCCTGTTCAAAAGCCTTAGCACCCAGACGCGGAACCTTCTTGATTTGAGCGCGCGAAGTGATTTTTCCTTCTTCCTCACGGTATTTGACAATATTTTCAGAAATGGTTTTATTAAGTCCAGCAACGTGGGAAAGAAGAGCTGGGCTGGCTGTATTGATATTGACACCAACTTGGTTTACCACGGTATCTACGACAAAGTCCAGACTTTCAGACAGTTTCTTCTGACTGACATCGTGCTGGTATTGACCAACACCGATTGACTTAGGATCGATTTTAACCAATTCAGCAAGGGGATCTTGCAAACGACGGGCGATAGAGATGGCAGAACGCTTTTCAACGGTTAAGTTTGGGAACTCCTGACGAGCAAGTTCGCTGGCAGAATAGACCGAAGCACCACTTTCATTGACGATAACATAGCTGACTTCTGGAAAATCTTTAAGAACTTCCGCCACAAAGGCTTCACTTTCACGACTGGCAGTTCCATTTCCGATAGCAATAATTTCCACGCCATACTGGCCAATCAGGTCGGCTAAGTCTCGTTTTGCTTCTTCAATCTGACGAGCGGAGGCTGGTTTAACAGGATAGATGACCTGTGTTGTCAGCATTTTTCCTGTCGTATCAACGACTGCCAGCTTGGCACCTGTACGAAAAGCAGGGTCAAATCCTAGAACCACACGTCCTTTTAGTGGAGCTACCAAGAGGAGATTGCGCAGGTTGTCAGAAAAGAGTTGAATAGCTCCTTCTTCTGCTTTCTCAGTCAATTCAGTCCGAATGCGGCGCTCGATAGCAGGCAAGACTTTTTTCTTAACAGATTGCTGAACAACTTCATCAATATAAGCATTTTTCACCTTGAAACGAGTAGCAAAGAAGGCAAGAATACGGTCCGTCGCATGTTCAAAACCGACCTTCAAGACACCTAGCTTCTCCCCACGATTGAGGGCTAAGGTACGATAGCCTTGCATATTTCCAACTGTCTCTGAAAAATCATAGTAAATCTGAAAGACCTGCTTTTCATCGAGACTTTCATCCTTAATTTGAGAAGTAAGTTTAGAGTGTCTCAGCACCTCCTGATAAGTCATGGCGCGCAGTGTAACATCTTCCGATAAGGCTTCGACCAAGATATCAACTGCACCAGCCAAAGCTTCCTTCCCATTCGCAAATCCTTCACAGACAAACTTCTCAGCTTCTTTCTCTAAGTCAGTTACATTCTGCAAGATTAAGCGAGCAAGTGGGAAAAGCCCTGCTTCACGGGCAATGGTTGCCTTGGTCCGACGCTTTTCCTTGTAAGGAAGATAGAGTTCTTCAACGTCTGCTAATTTTTCGGCAACTAAGATAGCTTCTTCCAACTCCTTGGTCAACTTGCCTTGTTCTTGAATCTTAGCTAAAACAGCTTCCTTACGGTCGTTGAGATTTGTCAGACTTTTATCCAAGTCGATAATGGCCTTAATTGCCACCTCATCCAAACTACCAGTCATGTCCTTGCGATAACGCGCTATGAAGGGAATTGTCGCCCCTTCAGCTGTCAAACTTAGAACGGTATCAATTTGCTTTAACGTCACTCCCAAATCCTGAGAGATTTTTTCATATTTTTTATCCATAAACCTATTATACCACAAGCTAGAAGGCTTGCTCCAATCCTTTTCATACTCAATGAAAATCAAAAAACAAACTAGGAAGCTAGCCACAGATTGCTCAAAACACCGTTTTGAGGTAGTAGATAAGACTGACGAAGTCAGTTACATATATCTACGGCAAGGCGAAGTTGACATGGTTTGAAGAGATTTTCGAAGAGTATCAACTATCGAAAACAAATTAAAAAACGCCATTTTCCTCAAAATAATAGTATAATAGAGGTAGAATTTAGAATCGAGGTACACCTATGGCTGTAAAATTTACAAAACGAGACGACTTGGATAAGATGTTTGAGGAGTTTGCGAAACTCCCTGATTTGAAACAAGTCACTTTCCCTGATGACAAAGAGAAAAAAGCCAAAGCAGAAAAGAAAAACTAGATGACTGCTTTCCAACAACTCCCTTCTAGTTTACTTCAGACTGGGGCTATTTTTCTCTCTATAATCATTGAAGCCCTACCCTTCGTTCTGATAGGAAGTATTGTTTCAGGGCTGATTGAAGTCTATATCACACCTGACAAGGTTTATCATTTTCTCCCTCGAAATCGTTGGGGGAGAATCTTTTTTGGGACCTTTGTCGGGATTCTTTTTCCCTCTTGTGAATGTGGAATTGTCCCCATTATCAATCGTTTTCTGGAAAAGAAGGTCCCCAGTTACACGGCCGTTCCCTTTCTCGTAACAGCACCTGTCATCAATCCCATTGTTCTCTTTGCGACCTATTCTGCCTTTGGCAACTCCTTCCATGTCGCCCTGTTACGAGCTCTGGGTTCCATTCTTGTAGCTGTGATACTTGGAATTTTTCTGGGATTTTTCTGGCGAGAACCGATTCAAAAAGAAAATCGTTTGGCCTGTCATGAGCACGATTTTTCTCATTTGAGTCCTGCAAAAAAAGTTTTTCAGGTCTTTGTGCAGGCCATTGATGAATTTTTTGATACGGGGCGTTATTTGGTATTTGGCTGTCTCTTTGCCTCTGTTATACAGGTCTATGTTCCGACACGGATTCTGACCTCTATCAGTGCAACCCCTCTTTTTGCCATCCTGCTCTTGATGATTTTAGCCTTTCTTCTTTCTCTCTGTAGTGAGGCTGATGCTTTTATCGGATCTTCTCTTCTCTCGAGTTTCGGCTTAGCACCAGTTTTGGCCTTTCTCGTCATTGGCCCAATGCTGGATATCAAAAATATTCTCATGATGAAAAATTACTTGAAAGCACGATTTATCAGTCACTTCATTACGATTGTGACACTCGTTGTCTTAGTCTATTCTCTCTTGATTGGAGTCATCCTATGATTCGGTTTTTAGTTTTAGCTGGCTATTTTGAATTGACTATTTATCTCCATCTGTCGGGCAAATTAAACCAGTACATCAACATGCACTATTCCTATCTGGCCTATATTTCCATGGTACTTTCCTTTATCTTGGCTATTGTTCAATTGTATATCTGGATGAAGCAAGTCAAAACCCATAGCCATCTGAACAGCCGAATGGCTAAGGTGACGAGTGTTGCTCTTCTTGCCATTCCAATTGTCGTTGGCTTAACTTTTCCAACTGTTAGCTTGGATTCTCAGACCGTTTCAGCCAAAGGCTATCATTTCCCCTTATCAGAAGGCACGGATCAAGCCATTCAGACAAGTGAAGGGACAACAAGCCAATATTTGAAACCAGATACCAGTTCTTATTTCTCAAAAACAGCCTATGAAAAGGAAATGAGAACGGCGGCGGATAAATACTTGTCCCAAGAGAGCATTCACATCACGAATGAAAACTATATGGAAGTCATGGAGGCTATCTACGACTATCCAGATGAATTCGAGGGCAAGACAGTCCAGTTCACAGGCTTTGTCTATAATGACCCCAGTCATGCTAATAGCCAATTTCTGTTCCGCTTCGGCATTATCCACTGTATCGCAGATTCGGGTGTGTATGGATTGCTGACAAAGGGAAATACCCGTCAGTATGAAAATAATACCTGGATTACAGCCAAAGGAAAACTGGTCAATCACTACCATAAAGAACTCAAACAAAATCTCCCAACCTTGGAAATTGACAGCTTTACCAAAGTCGATAAACCAGAAAATCCATACGTATATCGAGTGTTTTAAAAGAAAAAACGAACAAGTTCTCTTCTGAATGACAGAAAAAGAGCCTGTTCGTTTTTTGTTATAGTAGATTGAAATAAGATATGAACAAATCGATTAGGAAAATCAAATTAATTTCTAGAATTTTTTTAGCAGTCGTGTTGTACTATTCTAATTTCAACTCATTATATATGAGATGTAGGAAGACACCGAAAATTCTCACTCATCAATAAAAAGAGACAATATCAGTTCCTGCATGACAGATTTCTAATATTGTCTCTTTATTTTTTTCTTATGCTCATTTCAATCCAACATACTAGCTTATTTTTTAATTTTTTCTCTAATAAAATGTTTAGAAACCCATTTAGAATAGCTTATCATTTTTTCATCAGTTAAAGCTCCTACCGCTATCGTCACACACATATCAATAGCTTCTTCCGCAGAAAAAGAAAAGTGATAACCATTTAATTGTAAAAATTGAACCAAAACATAAAAGGCTGTTCGCTTATTGGTATTGGCAAAAACATACTTCTTTATCAATCGGACAAATAATATTGTTGCGTTATCAAAAATTGTTGGATAAAAAGGTTTACTAAAAACAAATTGTTCTGGTAAGTTCACAATCATATTTAACGCTGAAGGACTAACTGTTTGAATTTGCTTATTTGGAGAATACCGTTGAATTACTAAAGCATTGATTTTTTCAATTTACTTTTCCGTTAAATATACTGTCATTTTTCCACCAAAGCTTTGAAAACTTCATCGTATTCATCAAAAATTGTATCCAGTTTTAAATCAAAGGCATCATAAGAAATCTGATGTCCAGACTCTTCGGGAATAAAGATAATTTCGCCACTTGGAATATTGAATTCACTGGGAATCGTAATGGTAATTGAATTTCCTTGTTTTCTTGTTTTTACTGCCATATGATTTCCTCCTTTGAAGTATTGTAACAAATAAGTACGGTAATTACAATGATAGTGTAAAACTGCTATCTCATATCAAATCTTAACCAAAATACTTCTGCATAAGTGATTTTTTCAAGGTTTCCAATTCTTCCAAAGATTTTTGAATTGTCAATTATGATTTTGCTCTTTATGTCATATATTAAATATTTGTTAGAGGATTTGCGTTACCTTCAGTCCAAAGCATCTCCCACAACTGATCAATTTTATTTTTTAATTCACCTGTAATCATATAATCTCTTTTCTTTAGTTTTTAAAGTTATTAATATCCCTATTTTAACAGATTTCAAACAAAGCTTCAATTATGTTTATATCTATAAAAATTTCTTCCAAAAATAAAAAAAAGCAAACACAAAATATGGTTCACTTTTTAAACATTCTACTCTTCATCCTTCCAATTCCGAGCAATTTCTTCATCCTTCTGGAGTTGGTCTACCAGTTCTTCAACGGAGTCAAATTTGACCATTTCTCGGACACGATCTAGCCAGTAGACAATGACTGTCTCACCGTAAATGTCATCTGAAAAATCAAAAATATTGACTTCAAAACGTGGCTCTTCTCCATCGAAAGTAACATTTTTCCCGACACTCGCCATTCCACGATATCTTTTACGCTGCACTTCGATATCGACTACGTAGACACCATCTGCTGGCATATAAGTTCGATCTCTTAAAACTAAGTTTGCTGTTGGATAACCGATAGTCCGTCCACGAGCATTCCCATGAACGACCATGCCACGTGATGGTAGAGGAGTGCCAAGTAAATGACCAGCTTCTCTGACATCCCCATCAAGAATAGCTTGACGAATACGAGTAGAACTAATTTTCCCCTTTTCATCCTCAACAGGAGGAACAATGATGATTTCTCCATCAAAATAATCCTTCAAATCATCCGCAGTTTTCTTATCAGAACCAAACGTGTAATCAAATCCCGCTACAATAATCGCTGGTTTTAACGCCCTAACATAGGTATCAAAGAACTCTTGACCCGTTAAACTAGCAAATTTACTACTAAAGTCAAGTAAGAAAAGAGCCTCTACTCCATGCCATTTCATCTTATGTTCTCGTTCTTCATGGCTGACAATATGAAGCATTAATTCTGGCTTGTAAGGTTGCAAAGCAAGCTTAGGGGACTCTGTAAAGGTCATCACAACAACTGGAAGATAATCTTTCATCGAAGCCTTACTAGCTACTTCAAAAAGCTTCTGATGTCCCTTATGAATACCGTCAAAATAGCCTAATACAAGAACTGTTTTATCAGGTACTGCGATGTCTTTTTCATTTTTTATAGGTACTGTTGTAATCATGAAACTATTATATCATAGAGAAAGCCTTTTCGCTAAAAGGAAAGCCCAAATGTCGTTTTTTGCCCCTGAACTGACCTTAAAAAATCATTCAAGATGTTAGTTTTAAAAAATAGCATCCCCTAAGAGATGCTATCGTTTGGTAACTAGTCTACTGTTTCTTCCAAATCTTTTAACTTCACCGAAACAATTTTTGAGACACCTGATTCTTGCATGGTCACTCCATAAATAGAATCGGCTGCTGCCATGGTTCCCTTACGGTGGGTTACGACGATAAACTGGCTGTCCTTGTCAAAACGGTTGAGGTAATCTCCAAAGCGTTTAACATTGGCTTCGTCCAGCGCAGCCTCTACCTCATCCAAGATAACAAACGGGATAGTCTTAACTCGGATAATGGAGAAGAGCAAGGCAAGAGCCGATAGGGCTTTTTCCCCTCCACTCATGAGATTAAGAGACTGGATTTTCTTGCCTGGTGGTTGAACAGAAATCTCAACCCCAGCTGTCAGCAAGTCTCCCTCAGTCAAAATGAGGTCCGCCTGACCTCCACCAAACATCTGCTTGAAGGTCACTTTAAAGGACTCACGAATAGCTTCAAAGGTTGATTTAAAGCGTTCCTTGACCTCATCATTCATCTCTGTAATGGTTTCAAGCAGCAAGTTTTTCGCTGATAAAATGTCATCACGTTGGCTATTTAGGAAATCCAGACGATTGTGAACTTCTTCGTACTGTTCAATAGCATCCAAGTTGACAGGACCCAGCGAGCGAATAGCCTTCTCTAAATCTTTAACCTCTTGCTCTGCCAGATTGAGATTTTCCAACTCATGAGACTTTTCTAAAGCTTCAGTATAGCTAATCTGATACTGGTCTGTTAATTGACTTTGTAGATGGCGTAAGCGCTCGCTGACCTTTTCTTTCTTAGCTTCAGCACGTGTTTGCTTGCGAATCCACTCCTCGTTCTGCTGGCGAGCCTGATCCAAATGACTAGCAATATCATCCAGTTGACCTTCAATATCATCCAACTCAAACTGCTTGCGAATTAAACCTTGTTGGAGGTTTGTTTTCTGAGTTTTGGCTTCTTCGGCCTGTTGACTGAGCAATTCTATATCAACCTTCTCAATATTATCAACCTTTTTTTGGAGAAGGCGCTGGATTTCCTCTTGCTCAAGATCAAGATTGTCCAATTCCTTGCCTAAACGCTCAATATCAGCTACTTCATAACGTTTTTGTCCTTGCAGTTCTGTCTTAAGCAGGCGAGCTTGCGCTACCTCTTCCTGCAAGTTTTGATAGCGTTCTTGGATGGCGTTTTTGTTAGACTTAATTTCTTCAATCTCAGCTTCCAGATTTTGCTTGTCACTGGCGATTGTAGCAAGACGCTCTTGGCATTTTTCCTTGTCTGCTTGCCAATCTCCTTCAGAAAGACGATCTAATTCCTCTTCTTGGAGTTTCCAAAGAGTTTCTAACTCTTCAACTTGCTGACTGGTTTGCTGATAAGAGAGGGATAAGCCCTGCTCCTGAATACGAGCCTGCTCTCCTAGAGATTTGATTGCTTCTAATCTTTCTGTCAATCTAGTCATCTCATCTTGCAAGGTCTTCAAAGTCGCCTCTTCTGAACGCAAGCTTGCTTCTTCTTCAGCAATTTCTTTTTGCAATTGCTTCAGCTCTGGCTTGATAAAAATACTGTTATTCTGGCGATTGGCTCCACCTGCGTAAGAACCACCTGTGCGCAACTCTGTACCGTCCAAAGTCACCATACGAACCTGATAACGAACCTGGCGAGCTGCTGCACGCGCATGCTCTACAGTATCAAAAATAGCCGTCGTAGCTAGCAAGTTCTTGAAAATAGCTTCCAGTCTCTTATCAAATGCCACCAACTCATCAGCCATACCAAGGAAGCCTGAACTTGATGCGATAGTATCTTGGTTCTGACTTGAAATCGTACGAGCCTTGATAGTCGTCAACGGAAGGAAGGTTGCACGACCTGCTCTGTTTCGTTTGAGGAAATTAATAGCTTTGGTTGCCGACTCTTCATCTTCTACGATGATATGCTGACTACTAGCTCCAAGCGCAATCTCTAGGGCAGTTTGATAATGCACATCAAAAGTCAGGTGCTCACTGACTGCACCAATAATCCCACCAAGGCGATCTTTTTCTTGGAGAACACTCTTAACACCTGCATAAAAGTTACTGTGATTTCTAAGGATATTTTCCAAACTTTGGGCTCTAGCCTGTTTGTTTTTGAGATTATCCAGACGATCAAAGAGTTGACTCTGTTGAGCTTGATAGGAAGTTTTCTGCTCCTCTTGCTCCTTGGCACAGACTTGATAGTCAGCCAATAATTTCTGAACCTGCTCCTTAGCAGTTTCAAGCTCATTCCTTTGCTGACTTGCCTTTTCTTTAGCTGTAGCCAGCTGTTCTTTCAGCTTTTCTAGTTGATCTGCTTGTTTTTGAGAAAGTTGACGACTATTTTCCAACTCATTCTCGATGCGAGTCAGTTGGTTTGAGACATCTGCTTCTTCTTGTAAAAGAGCTACAAAGCGTTCACGCAGGAGCTCAATCATCTGATCAGGATCATCTGAAAAAGCTAGCAATTCAGCTTCTAAACGATTGAGTTTTTGATTATTTTGGACTAGATTTTCCTCTAAAAGTGCTAAAGAGCTTTCTTTATCAGATTTTTCTTTGCTGAGTGAGCTTCTCTTATCCTCTAAAGTATCCAAACGAGCTTGTGCTTCCTGTTGATTCAGGGCTACTTGCTCAGATTCCAGTTTTGATAGGGCTAATTTTCTCTCTAAATCACTAATCAGACTGGTCAAGTCCATCAAACTGCCCTGATCTTTGGCCATTTCAGCCTGTAAATCTTGGCGTTGCTTTTTAAGAGTTTGATTTTCTTCTTCTAATTTTTCTCTCTTTTGGTAATAGCTCGTCAAGAGTTCCTGAACCTGTGCCAACTCTTCTTCTGTCAACTCTAGTTCAACCTTATTTTCCTTGATTTGAGCAACCAGAACGTCTAAATAAATAGCCTTGCGTTGTCCTTCCAAGTCTAGAAATTTACGAGCATTTTCAGCTTGCTTCTCAAGAGGCTTGATTTGATTGTCCAACTCATAGATAATGTCCTCTAAGCGGTCTAGATTATCCTGAGTTTGCTGCAGTTTGCTCTCAGTTTCTTTTCTGCGAATCTTGTATTTTAAAACTCCAGCAGCTTCTTCAAAAATAGCTCTCCGTTCCTCAGGCTTAGAATTAAAAATCTCTTCAACCTTCCCTTGGGAAATAATAGAGAAGGAATCTCGGCCCAAACCTGTATCCAAGAAGAGGTCATGAATATCACGCAGACGGACTTTCTTGCCGTCAATCTTGTATTCGCTATCACCACTACGATAGATATGGCGTTCTACCTTGATTTCTTGGCCTGCATCCTTGATAAATCCGTCATTATTATCCAAAGTCACAACTACAGAAGCATAATTAAGTGGTTTGCGGCTTTCAGTTCCAGCAAAGATAACGTCTGGCATCTTGCCACCACGGAGACTCTTAACACTGGACTCTCCCAATGCCCATCGCAGGCTTTCTGTGATATTTGACTTTCCAGATCCATTGGGTCCAACAACTGCCGTCACACCTTGGTCAAAGACGACCTTAGTCTTATCAGCAAAAGACTTGAATCCCTGAATTTCGATTTCCTTTAAATACATGAATCCAGCCCTTTCTCAACGGCATTTTTGGCAGCTTCCTGCTCTGCTAATTTCTTAGAACGACCTTGACCTTGACCAATGCTCTTACCTTCAACAAGAACTTCTACATCAAAGACCTTATCGTGGGCAGGCCCTGTTTCAGATATCACTTGATATCGAATAGCCACATCCCCATTGACCTGAAGTAACTCCTGTAGATGTGTTTTGTAGTCTGTAATCATCTCAAATTCGCCTGCTTCAACCTTAGGAATCATGACTTGATAGATAAATTCCTTGACCTTGGCCACATCCTTGTCCAAAAGAAGGGCACCAAGAAAGGCTTCAAAGGCATCACCAAGAATGGTGTCACGATTGCGACCACCAGATTTTTCTTCCCCCTTACCCAGCTTAATAAACTGGTCAAACTGACAATCACGCGCAAAACCAGCCAAACTCTCCTCGCGGACAATCATGGCACGGAGTTTAGACAAGTCACCCTCAGGTTTTTTAGGGTATTTTTTATACAGATATTCTGAAATCAATAACTGTAGAACAGCGTCTCCTAAAAATTCCAAGCGTTCATTGTGTGAAATTTTTAAGAGGCGGTGCTCATTGGCATAACTCGTATGAGTAAAAGCAGTTTCCAATAAATTTCTGTCTGCAAATTTGATTGCAAAATGGTTCTTTAGTACAGTTTGTAATTCTTTCATACCAACCTCTTTCTAACTGATAACAGTCCTTTTTATTATATCAAAAAAAGCTCCCTGAGTCACTTTAAAATGGGACTGGAAAGCATTTGGGCATTCTTTAGAAAGAGATTTTCAGTTTTTAGGTTAAACATGAGCCAGAATAAAGAAAAAAGCCCTATTAAAGGCTTTCTTAAGATGTTTACATCCACCCTGAGGGAATCGAACCCCCATCTCAAGAACCGGAATCTTACGTGATATCCATTACACTAAGGGTGGAAACTTGTTTTATTATAACAGAAATTTGCTCTAATAACAAGTTTTTTTCTAGTGAGATAGGCCGTCTTAGTGGGACGCATCCCCATTCCAGATAGAGTTTTTCACGATAACATAATCAACGTGTTTGAGGTCTGCAACCTCACGTCCACCAGCGTAGGAAATAGCACTTTGAAGGTCTTGTTCCATCTCAGTTAAAGTGTCTTGTAAATGACCTTTGGCAGGAAGCAAGATGCGTTTTCCTTCGACGTTTTTATAGGCTCCTTTTTGGTATTGAGAGGCTGAACCATAATATTCTTTGAAGTGTTCACCATCAACCTCGATCGTTTTCCCTGGACTTTCGATATGTCCTGCAAAGAGGGAACCAATCATGACCATGCTGGCACCGAAGCGGATAGACTTGGCAATATCACCATGAGTACGAATTCCTCCATCAGCGATAATCGGTTTACGTGCAGCCTTAGCACACCAACGGAGAGCAGCCAACTGCCAACCACCTGTACCAAAACCAGTCTTAACCTTGGTAATACAAACCTTACCAGGTCCGATTCCAACCTTAGTAGCATCCGCACCAGCATTTTCCAATTCACGCACAGCTTCTGGTGTTCCCACATTTCCAGCAATGACAAAGGTATCTGGCAATTCTTTCTTGATGTGTTGAATCATAGAAATCACGCTATCCGCATGACCATGGGCAATATCAATCGTGATGAACTCAGGAGCATCATCCTTGAGCTGGCTAACGAAATCATACTCATAATCCTTAACACCAACAGATATAGAAGCAATGAGCCCTTGATCGTGCATGCGTTTAATAAAAGGAATGCGTCCTGCCTCATCAAAACGATGCATAATGTAGAAGTAACCACCTTTAGCCAGTTGCTCTGCTACATTTTCATCCAAAATAGTCTGCATATTAGCTGGCACAACAGGTAGTTTAAAGGTGTGCTTTCCTAGAGTGACACTTGTGTCCGCTTCTGCACGGCTTTTAATGACACATTTATTTGGAATCAATTGAATATCTTCGTAATCAAAAATTGGAAATTCATTTAACATATAGATGTCTCTTTTCTTTTGTAATGACCTACCTATGCTCTCGCATCCCTACGTCTTTTCCGACGTTTCCTTAATTTATTATAAACTAAAGTACAGTTTTTGTCAAATAATGTTATAAAATTAAAAATATGGTTCGGAATTTACTTGTATAAATAACAAAAGAAAGAGGAGAGATTATTTTCTCCCCACTTCTTTAGTAATATTACTTTTAAATATTTCTTCGGAGTTTTCCATCATTTCACAAAATTCACTATAGGATGAAGACTCCTGAGGAATTTGGATAGACCATTTCTTCAACAAAGCTCCATAACCTGCTAGCTTTCCTATCTCATTATCAACAACCTTGTCCCTACTCGGAAAAACAAGACCAGCCTTCTCAGCTTTCAAAATATAAGAATAGGAAATCAGCTGGAATAAGTCCTCACGGTTGATTCCTTTTTCAGTCAATTCCAGTTTTTTATACTTAGCATCTAATACTATTTTAAGCTCTTCTTGATAAAAATCTGGATATACTTTTCTTTCACGATTAGAAAATACTGAAATACCGTCCGTCTTATCCTTATTTCTAGGATGTATGAAATCTTTTGGCAACAAGGTATGAACATATTCTTCCCAAAGCCAAGCAACATCAAAGAGAATGCCATGAATTTTTTGCTCTTGATATCCAAAACCGTGCTTTTCTCTGTTTAATATCATCAGACAAAGTTCTTGTAACTTTCTGTACTCGTGAAAGTATGCATGACGTATAGGTTTAGATTGATTTCCCCGAATAATCTTAACACGATCAGCTAGTTTATAAGAAGGAGTTACCCGCACGATTTCTGCTACATTTTCACGACTAGCCAAGAGATTATCAAGAACCCCTTGACCAATGCTTTTCTGGTTCTTAATGTATTCAATAGTGTGACGGACCAACTGCATGAGGGGATTATCATAGGTGAACTCTCTCGTTGTGTAGGCAATATTTCCCGTGAAAGGAAGGTTTTTCTTGAGATGGTTTCTTACATCAATCACTCCCTTAACATGAGTGTCATTATGAGAAAATCTCTGGTATTCCTTATAAAGACCTTTTCGAATTGCAGCTTGTAGATACTTAGGGAAGAGATACATCAAAAGTTGATAAAGCCTCTCTTCAAGAGACAAAGCAACATCTAAACTAGTGAGATTGATATGAAGAACCTTGTGTAAGAGATAATGCAAAAAATGGTCATTACTCTCATCAGAAAAGCGAGAGGCAATTGTTAATCTTTCCTGACCACACCCCAGAAAACCAACCACATTTCCAGTCTTGATTTTCTGATTAACTGTTTCAAAGATTTTTTGGTCCTTCTCTAAGTCAGGAGAATTTTTCAAATCATTTGGAAAAATAAAGATATTGTCCTCTTTAGAAAGGTTATCTAGTGTTCTATCAAGAAGTGCTTGACTTAGTTTGGGATATTCTGCGACAAAGCCTTCCTTAGCAATTCTATGCTGATTATCAGTTATCCGCATCATCGTCTTCATCGCCTTCATGGTCATCAGCTACTGCCTGATCTTTTTGCTCATTCTTTGTCAGATCAAATGCTTTTTTCAATGTACCCAGAGTTTCAGCCTCTTCATAAGAACCTCGTAAGTAATCTTCCAAAAGCGGTTTGAGGTAATCAGACCAAAGTAATTCATAATCATAATCCAACTCTTTTAAATTACGGAAATAACTTGGTCCGATATGATAATGACTGTTTAACTCCTGAACGTTTTCAATAGCAGCGTTCAAGTTTCTTAAACGTTTTTTCGCTTCTTCCTCATGTCCATCTAGTTCGTTATCTAGAATGTATAACTGGCTTTCAGCAGTAACTTCAACAAAACGGAAACGACGGCGCATAGCAAAATCAAAGGTGTCCACTGAACGGTCAATATCATTCATAGTTCCGATAATATAGACATTTTCAGGGATATAAAATTTCTCATTAGTCTCATGTAAATTAGCATACTGAGTAGAAACACATCCCTTTTCACCACGATAGCCAGGGTCAATAGAGAAAAAGAGTTCACCAAAAATCTTAGAAATCTCACCACGATTAATCTCATCGATAATGAAAACGAATTTCTTGTCTGTTTCAACCTCTTCTGGAGAAATATAGTCTTTCAAAGCAAATCTTTTCTTTAAAGTTTCAAGGACTTTTTTTCCTTGGTTATGATAATAGGGCTGTTTCAGATAGTTTTCATCTTTATATAGTTCATAAACATAAGATTTTGTTAAGACAGTTCCTTGGGATTTAGTTTCATAATTGATATTAAAATTATTTCGACTATTTACTGTTAGATAGGAAAATTCTGTCAAATATTCTTTTTCATCTCTGTTATTTACATACTCAAGATAAAGATCCCAAGCTTCATCAAAATTATCTTGACCTCCAATCTTCTTAGAATCTATAGCATTCTGACAAAACTTCTTAAAAATACCATCTTGTAATTTAAACTCGATAGCTCCATCCCCATTGGATACTGGGCGCAAACCCTCGACAAAATCCGTGTAGTCATACGAAGGATGAAACTGAACAAAGCCGATTTGATCTTCGTTGCCATCCGTTAATTCTTTAGCAATTTCTTTAGCAAGATAAGTTTTTCCCGTGCCAGGAGCACCGCGGAGGATGAGGTTTTTGGATTTTCTTAATTTATCTAAATAATCGTTAATATTTTTATTCATAACAACCTTCTCTATATTTTTTCTGTATGTACCATTTAGAATAGATTTATACAAATTGATACGTTCTGAATTTCTATCCCAGTTGATGGTTTGTCTTGCACCTTTTTTACCTTGGTATTCCCATCCACCATCTACTTTCAACCAATTAACACCAATACAATGTTTAAACTCTGTTTTTGTTTCATCAAAGTAATATGTTTTCACACATTGTCCAATACCCAAAATTTTGTTAAATCCTGAGGTAGCTATTATATAATCATTTATTTTTATGTCATGTGCAAACTTCCAAATAAATAAATTTCTCTGCTTTCCTTGCTTCAATTCTTCAGGATTATTGTAATCTAAAATATTAGATAAATTAGAATCAAAATCTATACAAGCTATATTTTCTTCTTTAAATAAAGACCAAACTTTTCCACCTCCTCCTGCAACTATCATCCAATAATTTAATTTTTCTTCCATTTTGTAGCTCCATTTTCATATTATAGGCTAGTTAGTATTTAATATTTCAAAGCTCTATTTCACATATAGAATATCACATCTATATAAAAAAGAAAAGAAATTCTAAAGAAAAGTCCAGTGTTAGGAGCTTTAATGTCTCTTAACGCTAGACTTCTTCTACATTCTAATAATACTCTCCCTGACGGTAGTCCCATGAGTTAAAGGTGTCTGACAGGTGCATCATAATCTTATCAATGTCAAGCCCTTTGCGAATCACAACTGGAGCTGGTGAAGTTGAACGTGCTCCTCCTTGTTCTGGGATGAGTTTGCCGTCTTTATCGACCATAGAGACCATCACACCTTGCTCATAGCGAGTTTCAATCGTTTTGTCAGGCTGGATAGATGCCACATAGTCATCCGCCTCGATAACAAGGTCAACTGCACCTTCGATGCGTTCTCCGATACCTTCTACCTTACCACGGTTTCCTTTTCCAGATGGGTTAGCTGATGACGCAAAAACCATCTTGCCTTCTTCCCAAAGTTTGGCAGCTAATTGTTCACCAGCTTTCCCAAATTTGATAACAAAACAGCTAGTACCACGCACGTCCGTCATCAGTTCTTCACGGCCATCACCGTATGCTTTGAGTTTTTCAAAGGCTTCTGGTTTCCAAGGAAGGATACAACCAAGAAGAATGTCTTCGTCCCAATGTTTTTGGTAAAAGGCTTCAATTTCTGGGTTGAGTTGTGCTAAAGCGCGAAGCTCATCCATGCTACCACAGAGAACAACACCTGGTTTGTTACGGTTACGTTCTTTGGCTTCAAACTTACGTTCAAGACCAGCCTTGTCACTAGTCATAATGATGTAACCAACTTTTGTAGGACAAACGATACATCCGCCCTCACCTTTTAAAATGTCATAGCCTTCTTGTGAAAGTGTTCCGTTCCATTGAATGTGTTTTGTCATAGTTCTATTTCCTTTTCTATTTTTCTTCTAATCCTGCCAGTAGGCTGGTCGTTGTTTTTCATAAGCAGCAATCAAATCTTCATACTGCAAGGTAATTCCGATATCATCCAAACCATTTAAGAGTTTGTGTTTCCATTCGCTATCGATTTCAAAAGTGAATTCTCCAACTGGTGAGATGATTTTTTGTTGTTCCAAGTCCACAGTTACCTGATCACTTGGTTGTAGCTGGGCTAGTTTCTCTCTAACCTCTCTAGGCTGAACAATAGGCAGCATGCCATTATTGAGTTCATTATTGTAATGAATATCACCGAAAGATCCTGCAATCACAACCTTAAAACCATAGTCCGCTAGAGCCCAAGCTGCGTGCTCCCTCGAAGACCCTGCCCCAAAGTTATCCCCTGAGATGAGAATACTGGCTTCCCGATATTCAGGTCGGTTAAAGACAAAGTCTGGGTCCTCGGTGTACTTGTCATCCAAATAACGCCAAGCATACATGAGGTACTTACCAAAGCCTTTTTTATCAATTAACTTGAGAAACTGCTTGGGAAGGATTTGGTCAGTATCAATGTTATCATTCATAAGAGGAACGGTCGTTCCCGTATAAACTGTGAATTTCTCCATATCCTCTCCTTACTGGGCTTCTGGCATTTGCCGAACATCTACGAAACGCCCTGCAATAGCTGCCGCAGCTGCCATGGCTGGACTGCAGAGGTGGGTCTTAGCGCCAAAGCCCTGTCTGTCTTCAAAGTTACGATTGCTGGTTGAGGCACAGTGAACACCATCAGGTACCTTGTCAGGATTCATCCCTAGGCACATAGAACAACCTGGGTCTCTCCACTCAAATCCAGCATCTAGAAAGACCTTGTCCAAGCCCAACTTCTCAGCAGCTCGTTTCACAGAACGAGAGCCTGGAACCACGATAGCTGTTAGATTAGGAGCAATCTTCTTTCCTTTGACAAATCGAGCAGCCAGTTGCAAGTCGCTGAGACGAGCATTTGTACAAGACCCGATAAAGATATAGCCTAGTTCAATATCTGCTGGCTTTTGACCAGGCTCCAAGTCCATGTAATTGTAGGCTCGCTCATCATTCATATCCTTAATTTCTGGAAAGCTACTGTCAAAGTCAACACCCATAGCAGGATTAGTTCCCCAGGTCACCATGGGAGCCAATCCTGAGACATCCATCTGGATAACCTTATCATAAACAGCATCATCATCACTGATAATTGTTTTCCAATCCGCCACAGCCTCTTCGAAGTCCTCTGGAACACATTCTCGTCCCTTGAGATAATCATAGGTGGTTTGGTCCGGATTCATGATTCCCATCTTAGATCCAAACTCGATGGACATATTGCAGATGGTCATGCGCTCTTCCATGCTCAGTGCATCAATAGCTTGTCCACGATATTCCACCACGTAGCCAACACCGCAAGCAACGCCGTACTTTGCAATCAAGGCTAGAATGAAATCCTTGGAATAAACTCCTTTTTGAGGAACTCCAGTGAATTCCACCAGCATTTTCTTGGGTTTGACCTGCCAGAGTGTCTGAGTAGCGAAGACATGCTCAACCTCACTGGTCCCAATTCCAAAAGCGATTGCTCCGAAAGCACCGTGAGTTGCTGTGTGACTATCTCCACAGACGATGAATTTTCCTGGTTGAGTTCTTCCAGTTTCTGGTCCAACCATGTGAACAATTCCTTGTTTTTCAGAACCATGGGCCGCATGTTCAATCCCAAACTCCTCAACATTTTCAGCTAGCTTATCAATTTGTGCCTTGGAAATGACATCTCGAATATCGTAGATATTGACCGTCGGGACATTGTGGTCAAAGGTTCCAAATGTCAAGTCTGGCCGTCTCAATCTGCGTCCTGCGTCTCGCAAACCTTGAAAAGCCTGAGGACTGGTCACCTCGTGAATATAGTGCTGGTCCACATACATGAGTTGGGGCTGCCCCTCTTCTCCTGTGATAACATGACGGTCCCATAATTTATCAAAAATCGATTTTCCTGCCATCCATTACCTCCAAATAACATATAAGGCTACTAGTGTAGTCACCATCCCAAGAAACCAAACTGTTTTAAAATACCATTTTCGAGTCTTGTGGTGAAAGATGATTCCTGCTAACCAGGCCCCAAAACCACCACAAGTAAAGGCTAAAATAAGTAAGATTTTCTCAGGGATGCGCCAAGCTCTTCTCCTTGCCTTAGATTTGTCAATACCATAAATCAAGAAAACCATGACATTCCAAATCAAAAGGACTAGAGTAATTTTTTCGTCTAACTTCATAACCTTGCGATAATAGCTTCCGTCATTTCCTTTGTCGAAGCCTGTCCTCCTATATCTCTCGTTAAAATTTCAGATGCCAAACTTGCCTCAACAGCACGTTCAATGCGCTCCGCATCCTCATGACGTCCAAAACTATCTCTCAACATCATGGCAACTGATAAAATCATGGAGATAGGATTTGCAATTCCTTGACCAGCAATATCAGGAGCTGAACCGTGAATTGGTTCATAGAGACTTGGTCCATTTTCAGAATGACTGGCTGATGGCATAACCCCAAGTGTGCCAGATAGAACGCTTGATTCATCAGAGAGAATATCTCCGAAAAGATTTTCTGTCACGATGACATCAAACTTAGCAGGATTGGTAATCATGAGCATGGCAGCTGAGTCCACCAGCTGGTGTTCCAAGGTCACATCTGGGAAATCCTGTGCGACCTTCTCAGCTACTTTCCGCCAGAGTTTTGAGGTCGCTAGAACATTTTGTTTATCGATGCTGGTAACGATTTTTCTGCGATTTCTTGCGATTTCAAAGGCCTTGCGAATAATCCGCTCCACTTCCTCATAGCTATAGTCGTTAATATCACGCGCTTTTCTTTCTTCAAGAATATGATCCCCAAAGTAAATCCCGCCTGTCAACTCCCGCACAACGACAAAGTCCACCCCAGCAATTCGTTCTGATTTTAGTGGTGACAAATGCTTGAGACTCTCAAAAATCTTAACAGGGCGAATATTAGCATAGAGATTGAGTTCCTTACGGAGAGCTAGCAAGCCTTGTTCAGGCCGAACCGTTGCACTATCATACTGGGGACTACCGATAGCCGCTAGGAGAATGGCATCTGCTTCACGACATGCCTTGAGAGTTTCATCAGGTAAGGGATGCCCTGCTGCATCGATACCTGCACCTCCAAAAGGTCGTCTATCAATCTCATAGTCAAAACCTGTTTTTTCAGCTAGAGCTTCCAGAACCTCTAAACTAGCCTCCATGATTTCTGGGCCGATTCCGTCCCCTGCTAGAGCTACTATTTTCTTTGTCATAGCCTTCTCCTTTACACACTAGGCATATCGCGGTAAGAAACACTGCGTCCCATCTCACCAGCATTCTCTTTTTGAACAAAGGTATTAGCATTGATGTAGGCAATAGCAGATGCTTTCAGTACATCGAAATCAAGCCCTGCTGCATTAAAGATGGTTTCTGTATCTCTGTTTTCAACAGTGACCAAAACCCGAGCTTGGGCATCAATTCCATCTGTCACAGCGTCAATAGTATAGGACACCAAGCGGACGGATTGGTTAAAGAACTTATCGATAGCGTTAAAGATTGCTTCAACGGAACCTTGCCCTGTCGCATTGAACTCAACTTTCTCACAATCCATATTAGCTAGGCTAACGAGAGCTTCGATATCATTATCCGCATGAGTTTGAAGTTGTAAATCATCAAAGTGGAAGCCTTCTGGATTTTCAACCATGGTTCCAGCTACCAGAGCTCGAATATCTGCATCTGTGATTTCTTGTTTCTTATCTGCCAGTGCCTTGAACTTAGCGAAGAGTGGTTTGATGTCCTCTTCTGTAAAGTCTAGGGCCAATTCTCTTAGTTTCTCGACAAAGGCATGGCGACCTGACAATTTTCCAAGTGGGAGGCTGTTACTCTTGACACCGACCAATTCAGGGGTGATGATCTCATAAGTAAGAGGATTTTTAAGGACTCCGTCTTGGTGAATACCAGATTCGTGAGAGAAGGCATTGCCACCAACTACAGCCTTGTTTTTAGGAACTGGAATACCAGAGAAGCGAGAAACCATTTCTGACGTATTGATGGTTTCATTTAAAACAATACTAGTTTCTGCTTGATAGTAATCTTGGCGAATATTGAGGGCTACTGCAATTTCTTCCAAAGCAGCATTTCCAGCTCGCTCCCCAATACCATTGATGGTTCCTTCGACACGTCCTGCTCCGTTCTTGACAGCAGCAAGGCTATTAGCTACTGCCATCCCAAGGTCATCGTGACAGTGAGGTGAATAGATAATCTGACGATCTGTCTTAACATTCTCAATCAAGTATTTGAAGATAGCACCATACTCTTCTGGTGTGGTAAATCCTACCGTATCAGGAATATTGATATAAGTCGCACCTGCATCTACCGCTGTTTGAACGACTTGTAAGAGGAAACCCAACTCTGTTCTAGTCGCATCCTCTGGAGAGAATTCGACAATCTCAAACTTAGAACGGGCATAGGAAACATGCTCTTTAATAGCTTCTAAAATCTCTTCCTTACTCTTATTGAGCTTATACTTTCGGTGTATCGGACTGGTAGCGATAAAGACGTGAACCTGTGGATATTTGGCATCCTTGAGGGCTTCGTAACAAGCATCAATATCAGACTTGACAGAACGTGCTAATCCAGTCACAGCTGTTTTCTTCAAGACCTTGGCAATCTCCTGAACTGCTGTGAATGAATCAGGACTCGCCGCCGGAAAACCAGCTTCAATGGCTGAAATACCCCATTTCTCCAGCTGTCTTGCAATGGCAATTTTTTCCTTGATTGAAAAGTTAACACCCGGTGTCTGTTCTCCATCCCGAAGGCTGGTATCTAGAAATTCAACTGTTCTCATAAGATTTCCCCTTTTCCAAATGTGGTTTTAAAAAAACATCTCGCTCAGAAGTCCAAGCGAGATGTTGATTCACTCCCGCTTGGTAAGCCAAACAGGACTAATGCTTTTTGCACTAGCCCGAGTACCTCAACAACAAAGCAAATTGATTAAACTTAGCTGTTTTCATGTTTGACTTTCTCCTTCGTTTGATATCTTGTTTAGTATTTTAGCATAGGCAAAAGTACTTGTCAAGAAAAAATCCAATATTTTCTGAAAATTTCTTCAGTAGAGAATATTTTGCTAATTGAAAGCTCTTGAAAATCCTTGAAATGTTTCATTTTTTAGTGGTTAAGTTCCAACTTTTTTCTATCAATTCCAATACTTCTTTATCTGATAAAGTATCATCAAGCACCACACTAATCCAGTAACGTTTATTCATATGAAAAGCTGGATAAACGCCTTTGTGTGAAAGTAAGTCAGCTACTTGGTCATGTTTGAGGTTGACTGCTTCCACTAGATTTTCTCTGCCCTTTTCTAGCTTATCCCAAGGTATTCTCATCAAAACAGCATACCACTTTTGATTGCCTTCATGGCGTAATACTGCCGTATCAGGAGATTTCTCCCACAAATACTCCAATTGATTAACATACTTTTCCTGAACTTGAGTCATGATTCGTTTAGTCTGAGGGCAGATAAAATCCTGTACCTCAAAACAAGCCTTCCGAATCTGGTAGAGAATCTCCAGACAAGCATCACGGACGATTGCAACAAAACTTCCTTTAAAACTTTCCATATGGACTTGAGGATAGAGGTCACCAGTTTCCTGATCAAAGACTTGAAAACTCACATTATCAGCAGTGATGGACACAGTCATAACAAAGTCGCCCTGCAAGATAGTGAAACTATGGGTCCAAACTCCACTACTTTCTAAAAAACCATAGGCACGAGCCTTTTCTTGATTAAACTGGTAAGATTTAAAAATTTCAAACATAAGTGAAAACTGCTACCCAAAGCTAGCAGTTCCTTTCTATTTTTTAAAAGACAACCTTGGTTCCATGCAATTGTGTCACGCCCAACTGGTCGATAAAAGTTTGACGGTTGTCAAGGTCAATTCCCCCACCTGGTAAGATTTCAATTTTACCTTTAGCATGTTCCAAAATTCTGTGATAGTGAGCAAAACGTTTGTCTAATGAATCGCCAGACACACCAGCACGAGTTAGGATACGGGTGACACCAGCTTGGCTGAGCCAGTCAATAGCTTCCAACTGGTCTTCGTCACTCAATTCATCAAAGGCCATATGGAAGACAATTTCCATCCCTTTTGATGCTGCAATCAGCTTCTCCAGATTAGCTTGATCCAACTTCTTATCAGCAGTTAAAGCCCCAAATACAACCCCTTGACTACCGGCCTGAGCAGTCAATCGAATGTCTTCTAGCATGATAGCTATTTCAAGATCATTATAGACAAAGTCGCCACCACGTGGACGAATCATGGTCATAATGGTCGTATCGTAGTTAGCTGCCAGTTCAACAGCTGCCTTGGTCACTCCATAGCTGGGTGTTGTTCCACCAACTGCAAGATTATCACAGAGTTCGATTCGACGAGCTCCAGCCTGCATCGCTTTTTCAAGCAAGGTCACATTTTCAGCACAAAATTCGTAAATCATTTGATTCTCCTTGAAGATTACTTTGAATTTATTATATCATATTATTGTGAATATACTTTCAATTTTATCAAGGGAAATAGTAACAAATTTTACCTATTCTTTGTCTGGAATAACCTTAAAGAGATAATAGGTGATAAAGATGGTCAAAGCTCCCAAACCGATTTTGACCGGCAAAAGAGGTGCAAAATAAATGGAAATTCCCATCAAGATGTAGATAGATACAATGATTTTTTTCTTACGTTCACGTGCAATGGACTTGGTTTCCCGAAAATCAGCCACATATGCTTGATAGAGCTTGGTATGATAAAGCCAATCTTCGAAGCGCTTGGAACTTCTAGAGAAACAAGCGATAGACAACAAAAGGAAAGGCGTTGTCGGCAACAAGGGCAAAACAACCCCGACAATAGCCAAAGCCAGTGATAAAAAACCAATAATTAGATAAATAATACGCATAGCTACTCCTAATTAAAATAATCTTCTTCTAGTTTCGCATACAATGATGAATTTTGTCAAGCACTAATCAAAAAGAGCCTGAAATTCACTTTCAGGACTCTCCTCTTATTTAATCTTTTCTTCTTCGTAGTCACCCTTACTACATACAATCTGTTTGCCACCACCGCGGACTTTTTTCTCCATGAGGAAGTTGCCACATTTTGGACAGTCACGACCAACAGGCTTGTCCCAAGAAGTAAATTCACAATCTGGATAGCGATTACAACCATAGAAAAGGCGGTTATGTTTTGTTTTACGCTCAATGATTTGTCCCTGATGACAACTTGGACACTCAACACCAATCTCTTTCACGATTGCTTGGGTATGACGGCAATCTGGAAAATTGCTACAAGCGTAGAATTTACCAAAACGACCAAGTTTAATGACCATTGGACTGCCACACACTTCACAGTCAAATCCAGCTGGTTCATCCTTGATTTGGATTTTTTCCATTTCTTCTTCAGCCTTGGCGACTTCTTTTGAGAATGGTTTGTAAAAGGCATCAATGACACGTTGCCACTGCTCTTTTCCGACTTCGACATCATCCAGTTTGCCTTCCATTTCGGCTGTGAAGGTCACGTTTACGATATCTGGGAAATATTCAACGATGAGCTTGTTAACAATTTCTCCCAACTCTGTTGGTTCAAAACGTTTAGCTACAAGGCGAACATAATAACGTTTCTGAATAGTTTCAATGGTTGGCGCATAGGTGGATGGACGTCCAACACCATTTTCCTCCAAGGTCTTGATCAGTGTCGCTTCAGAATAACGAGCAGGCGGTTGGGTGAAATGTTGCTCTGGTTTGCTATTAACCTGCTTGACTACATCTCCAACAGCCATGTCCGGTAACATCTTATTCTTGTCAGAATCATTATAAATGGCAAGATAACCATCAAACTTAACCTGACTACCATTGGCAGCAAATTGAACCCCATTTTGAGACAATTTAACAGCCATGGTATCAAAGACAGCAGCTGTCATCTGACTCGCTACAAAACGATTCCAGATAAGGGTATAAAGCTTGAGCTGATCCTTGTCCAAATACTTAGCAATACTTTCAGGTGTATTAAAGACACTAGACGGACGAATAGCCTCGTGGGCATCCTGAGCTCCTGAAGCATTTTTGACCTTGCTACCATGCTTAGAATACTTGCTACCAAAACGGTCCGTAATGAAACTTGCTGCTTCGTTCTGCGCTACTGGACTGATACGAGTCGAATCGGTACGCATATAGGTAATCAAACCTTGAACACCAGAACCGATATTAATCCCTTCATAAAGCTGTTGGGCAACCATCATGGTTTTTCGAGTACGGAAGTTAATTTTATTGGCAGCATCCATCTGCATAGATGAAGTGGTATAGGGTAATGGAGCATTGCGTTTGCGCTCTTTCTTATCTACCTGATCCACTGAAAAATCTTTACTGGTCAGACGAGACAAGACTTCTTTGACCTCATCATTACTAGTCAGTTTCAGCTTTTTACCATCCACTCCATAGAAGGAAGCCTGAAATTGCTTGGTTCCCTTTTTAAAGACACCATCAATTGTCCAATATTCTTCTGGTTGGAAGGCATTAATTTCATTCTCACGGTCAATGATTAACTTAAGCGCAATGGACTGGACGCGCCCTGCCGATAATCCTTTCTTAACCTTCTTCCACAAAATAGGCGAAATCGAATAGCCTACCAAACGATCTAGGACACGACGAGCCTGTTGGGCATCGACCAAGTCCATATCAATCTTGCGTGGCTCTTTGAAAGCATTTTTGACCGCATCCTTGGTGATTTCATTGAAGACCACACGGTTAGCATCATTTTCATCCAAGTTGAGAATGTGAGCCAAATGCCAAGAAATCGCTTCTCCTTCACGATCCGGGTCACTCGCCAGAAAGACTTTATTAGCTTTTTTGGCTTCTTTTTTCAAGTCATTGATAAGAGGTCCTTTTCCTCGGATATTGATATATTGCGGTTCATAATTATTTTCAATATCGACTGACATACTGGATTTCTTCAAATCACGGATATGCCCGACACTGGCTAAAACCTTATAGTTTCTGCCGAGATATTTTTCAATCGTCTTGGCCTTAGCAGGTGACTCCACGATTACTAAATTTTTTTTAACTGTTGATTTTTTCTTTTTTGTTGCCGTAGCCACAGTATCACACCTTTTCAAAGTAATAAACTTTATAAAGTGTAAACCATTTTGCCATAACTGTCAAGACTTAGCTCCTATATATAGAAGAAAAGTTGTTTAAGAAAGAAAAATTTTGTCTTAAAATTCAAATTCCGCAAGAACATCCTGCCCACTGGTGACCAATTTTGCACCTTCTTGAATCAAATGATGGCAACCGTCTGATAGTCCATCTAAAATGCTACCAGGAATAGCAAAAACATCACGACCTTCTTCCATTGCTCGCTCACAAGTAATGAGACTACCTGAACGCATCTTAGCCTCTGCTACAATCACACCTCGACAAAGTCCAGCAATGATACGATTTCGGGCAGGAAAATGAAATTTCAGAGGTTGTTCTGCAGGTCCATATTCACTGAGAACCAGATGCTCATTGCCGATGTAATCTTGCAAACGTTTATTGGCTTTAGGATAAAATACATCCAGACCTGTCCCAATCACTGCAATGGTTTTTCCGCCATTCTGAAGAGCTGCCATATGAGCTGCTGTATCAATCCCCTTGGCTAATCCACTGACAATAACCAGTTCATTTTCCAAGCCTTGAATGACTTTTTCAACTGACTTAGCTCCCTGTTTGCTACAAGCACGACTGCCCACGACCGCTACCTTAGGAAATTTCAAGAGGTCAAGATTTCCCATGTAAAATAAAAGTACAGGTGCATCGTATATTTCACTCAAATCCCAAGGGTAACAGTCATCTAGAATAGAGAAAGATGGAAACTTTTGGAACTCCTTCTCCAGATGCGCATCGTCTATCTGAAAATAACGTTCCATAAAAACGGCTGGATTTCGGCAACCTGATATATCTGCAATATCACCCAACAAAAGCTCCTGATCGACATTTTCACCGTATTCTAGGACCTGCAAAATCTGTTGATTGGTCAAACCTGATTTTTTTAACTTATAGATTTCATAGTTTGTGATTTTCATAAATAACTCCATTTCTTTTTCTACTCATCTATTCTATTCGTAAAAAATCAAAAAAACATCCGACTATTTTAGCCAGATGTTGAAATCTTTAATTTTCGTTTTTAAGAATTTCTTCTAATTTATGATAGTCTTTGACACTATCGATTTCATAGATGCTATTGCCTTCTAATTCTTCAACATAGACATCTAGCTCTTTGATGTTATCCTTAACCATATTGTCCCAGTAGAGATCAACAAATTCACCACTTGCATAAGCCTTATCGATAAAGCTAACAATCTTTTCTGCAGTTGGAGCATCCCAGAAGGATACACCACTAAGGATACGACCTGCCTTGCTATCAACAATAATGTCTTGAACCTTGTAGTCATCTCCATAGACCAAGAACCATTCGTTGGTACAATCTTCACGATAGACACTAAAATAAGTCGAACGAGTCAAATCATTGCGGAACATATTTTTAAAGAGATAATTGTCAGCATCAATAACATAACTGTTAGCTAATTCTTCTTTTACAAGATAGAGAGAGTAGAAGTTATTGTAATCAGCATATTTATCATTAAAAACGAGCCGAACTCCATATTTTTCTTTCAAGTAATCGAATTGTTCTTTAAGATAACCAACGATGATGATGATGTCATTGATTCCTTTTTCTTTGAGAAACTCAATTTGGTATTCAATCAAGGGTTTTTGATTAACCTGAACCAAGGCTTTAGGGGTATTTTCAGTCATAGGACGCAAGCGAGTTCCCAATCCCGCTGCTAAGATGATGGCTTTCACACGAATCTCCTTTATTCTTTAATAATAATATAAACTCCGGCAATGACGACAAGTGACGTAATAATGGTCAGCATATCTAGCGGTGCACCTAAGAAAACAACTGCAAACAAGACTGTCCATACTACATAGCTCACGTTCAAGCCTGTAGCCTTGGCTGGTTGCAAGCGATTGATAGCGATATAATAAGCCAAATAAGAAATCATATCAAAGGCTGCAAAGACAAGCATAAGACCAAGCAATTGTCCATTGGCGACTTCTGCAAATGACTGATGAGAGAAGAGCACAATCACAAGATAGGACAAGAATGAAGTTACTTGACGAATTAAGAGGGCTTCGATTTCACTCAATTCACTTTCCATGGCAAAAGAGCTAAGAACACTCTCGCTTCCCCATGCAATAGCACAAATCAAAGCACAGAGAATGCCAATGTAGAAGGAATTAACCTGTTCAACCTTATAGGTCTGAGCAATAATCCCTCCAATAATCAAGACAATCCCAAACACAGTATTTTTCGAAATCTTATGCTTCAAAAAGAAGAAAGCCAATAAAACTGAAATTGCAGGGTAAATAGCCGATACTGATGAAGCCAAGGAACTTCCGATATACTTAACTGCATAAAGATTGGCCTGCATACCGATAGGACCTGCTAACAAGGCTCCGATGATTACACTAACATTGCGAATATTTAAGAAAATCGAGAGACGAACTTTTCCTTCTTTTACTAAAAGAAAAGCTAGTAAGATAAAGATACTCAAGAAATCATGAGCGGCGGCCACCACAAAGGGCGACAAATCTGTAAAAATTGAAAAGATATAAGCGCTAATTGTTAGACCTAAACCCCAGAAAACACCTGAGAGTAGACCAAAAGAAACTCCATTTTTATTTTTCATCTGAACCTCCATAATATGACAAACCTTTAACAGCTCTTTGGTAACGATTCACACCATAGTCACCAAAATCTGTGCCTTGCTCTTCCTTATAGACAGTCCATAGACTCCAAATAGCATCTTGTAAAATTTTATAAATGGCAATCTTTTCACGAGAGACAGGAGTTTGTTCACTCTCATAGTGAGATAAGAAAGCTTCTTCCTCTTGACGTGTGAATTCAGACTCTAAAAAGAGGGCAGCCAAATCCCACATTGGATCGTTCATTGATGAATATTCCCAGTCAATCAGATATAGACGTCCTTGAGGTGATTCGATAAAGTTTTCAGGCACCAAATCGATATGACAAGATTTTCTGTCAACACCTAAGTCAGCCAGTCTTTTCTCTAAGGAGAAGACTTCTTCTCGAACAGCTTCATAGTTGGCATAAGGGATTTTTTCTTCAATCAAGGATTCGTATTTTTTGATTTCTTCAAAAGGAGCAAATTCTCCCCTTAATTCCTTGCCAGATGCATGGATAGTTTGTAAAATTGGAGCAATTTTGTCAAATTTGGTCTTGATTGACGTTGAATCAAGCGTAATCGCAGATTCGATATACTCATTTACTTTTATACCAGCTTCAATATCAAAAAGATAATTTTTTACATCTAAGTCTAAATCCTTTAGTAGTTCAAGATTGTACTTTTCATCTTGACGATTGATCAGCTTTTCTGTCCCTTTACCAAAGAATTTAACAATGTATTGCTTATTTGTTGTTTTGACCAAATAGTTTTGATTGGTCATTCCCCCCAGTTGTTCAACACTGAGGACTTCCTCTTCTTGACTAAGTAAGGAAGAAATTTTTTCTTTAATGATTTTCTCCACAATTAACCTCCAGCACCTATACTTCCCACTTAAACACGGTTTTAAAGGCTGTGTTTAAGTCGGTAGCAAAGACACGATGAATATCTTTAATTTCTCTTACAGGTTCTTCTAGATAAAGGATATTTTTAAGACGATTGGCAAATTTCTTGACTTCCATCATTTGGATTGCATTTTCAAAATCAATGCGACCAGAACGAGAGGACCCAACCAAGAGCAAGCCTTTTTCTAAGGCATCGCGTGTATTGAGATTGACTTTATACTCACTAACTCCCATCATAAGAATCGTTCCCTGAGGACGAATATAGCGAACCAAATCATTAATAGCTGGTCCAGTACCATCACCACCACAACACTCAAAAGCATGGTCAAAGGCCAAATCTTCAGGAATATTATCAGTAATATAGCATTCTTTGGCAAATGAGAAGAGTTCCAACTTTTCCCAATGACGACCAATAACCACAATCTCTGCTTCTGGCAAAGTATAGTTGATAATATTGGCAACCACAAATGCTAAACTTCCATCTCCGATAACGGCGATTCGGTCCCGCTTGCTATGAGCAAGGGTCAATAGACGATTCATAGCGTGCATGCCGACACTGACAAACTCTGTAATGGCTGCAACCGTATCTTCGATAGCATCATAAGCCACCACACGATCTTTAGGAAGAGAAACAAACTCTCTCATAAAGCCATCAAATCCACTAGACAAGAAATGAGTACCTGTCATGTAGTTCTCATAGAATTCTTCATCACTCTGCATAGGTGGCTGATTGGGAATCATGACAACTTTTTGACCAACTTCGTAGGTTCCTGTTGGATCAGAAATAACGGTTCCACATGACTCGTGAATCATTGCCATTGGAAGCTTTTTATTCAAAATCTTCGGATCACGTTTTCCTTGGTAGTAACGCTGATCCGCATGACAGACAGCCATGTAATTAGGACGGATGAGGACATGATTCTCTTGGTCAATAGCCTCTTCCTGGTATTTGACATTGATAAACTTAGGCTTAGTTAGTTGATAAATTTGATTAATCATTTTACTAGTCTTTCTCAATCATACTTTTTGCAATCTTCAAATCTGTTACGGTTGTAATCTTCAGATTTGAGTATTCACCCTTGGCCAAGGCCACATCTTTTCCCTTGATCACAAAAATTTTACATGCATCTGTCAAGATTTCCTTCTCTTCAGCAGAGAGAGAGCCGTAAAGTTCCATGAAATCCTTGCAACGAAATGTTTGAGGTGTTTGCCCTTGATAGAGGTGAGCACGATTTGGAATATCTGTAATAAATTGACCATTAGTGCTTTCAACGATGGTATCAACCGCTTCTACCACTGTGTCCACTGCGTCATGATTTTGGGCAAGTTGGATATTGTCCTGAATCATGCGAAGCGTAATAAATGGACGAACAGAATCGTGGGTAACAACGATATCCTCTGGAGTAAGCGGACGATAAGCATCAATGGCTTCAATGATTTTCTCAATACTTGTATTACGGTCAGCACCACCTTTTGTAATGATGATACGATCCTTATGAAGAGGCAGATATTTATCTACAAGATCCTCTGCATGAGAAACCCAGTCTCCATGAACACCAACTACAATTTTTTCAATGCTTGGTTCCAAGACAAATTTTTCAATTGTATGAACCAAGATAGGTCGATCACCTAGCTCTAAAAATTGTTTTGGCAAGTTACTGATTCCCATACGTGTGCCAGTTCCACCAGCAAGAATTCCTGCATAAATCATCTATTTTCTCCTTTGTCTTACTAAAAAAACTTACTCTCTCTATTATACCACAATCTAGTCCTATCATAAAAGAAATACTAGTCATCCCGTTCTAGAATAGGAGGATTATGCAGTTCCATTATTCAAAGAAACTAGTCCTTTTCTAGTAGTGACTAGGAATTCTGTAGTCATTACTAATAAATGGCTGTGAAATTTTAGAGTTCTTCAGAATAATATACTTTCCTTAAAAAAATCTTAAAATTAAGCTTTGAAACTTCAAAGTGATTGCTTGACTTACTGCCCTTCATTTCTTATTAGCTAACTTTATGATATAATGAAAAACGAGGTAAATTGAATGAAAAGTATAAAATTAAATGCTCTATCTTATATGGGAATTCGTGTCTTGAATATTATTTTTCCCATCTTAACTGGTACCTACGTCGCGCGTGTCTTGGACCGAACTGACTATGGTTACTTCAACTCAGTTGACACTATTTTGTCATTTTTCTTGCCCTTCGCAACTTATGGGGTCTATAACTACGGTTTACGTGCCATCAGTAATGTCAAGGATAACAAAAAAGATCTTAATAGAACCTTCTCTAATCTTTTTTATTTGTGCATAGCTTGTACAATTTTGACCACTGCTGTCTATATCCTAGCCTATCCTCTCTTCTTTACTGATAATCCAATCATCAAAAAGGTCTACCTTGTTATGGGGATTCAACTCATTGCCCAGATTTTTTCAATCGAGTGGGTCAATGAAGCTCTGGAAAATTACAGTTTTCTTTTTTACAAGACTGCCTTCATCCGTATCCTGATGCTGGTCTCTATTTTCCTGTTTGTCAAAAATGAACATGATATTGTTGTCTACACACTCGTGATGAGTTTATCGACGCTGATTAACTATCTGATTAGTTATTTTTGGATTAAAAGAGACATTAAGCTTGTTAAGATTCACATAAGTGATTTTAAACCGCTCTTTCTCCCTCTAACAGCCATGTTGGTCTTTGCCAATGCCAATATGCTCTTCACTTTTTTGGATCGTCTCTTCCTCGTTAAAACAGGGATTGATGTCAACGTTAGTTACTATACCATGGCTCAGCGAATTGTGACCGTTATAGCTGGTGTCGTAACAGGAGCTATCGGAGTGAGTGTGCCTCGTCTCAGTTACTATTTGGGTAAAGGAGACAAAGAAGCCTATGTTTCTCTGGTTAATAGAGGTAGTCGAATCTTTAACTTCTTTATCATTCCACTGAGTTTTGGACTCATGGTTTTAGGACCAAATGCCATCCTACTTTACGGTAGTGAAAAATATATCGGAGGTGGTATTTTGACCTCTCTCTTCGCTTTTCGTACGATTATCCTGGCCTTAGATACCATTCTTGGTTCCCAAATTCTCTTTACAAATGGTTATGAAAAACGTATCACAGTCTACACAGTCTTTGCAGGATTACTCAATTTGGGCTTGAATAGTCTCCTCTTTTTCAACCATATCGTGGCTCCTGAATACTACTTACTGACAACTATGCTATCAGAGGCCTCTCTACTTGTTTTCTATATCATTTTCATCCATAGAAAACAACTTATTCACTTAGGACATATCTTTAGCTATACTGTTCGATACTCGCTCTTTTCACTTTCCTTTGTAGGAATTTATTTCCTGATTAATTTCTTGTATCCTGTGGATATGGTCATTAATTTGCCATTTTTGATTAATACTGGTTTGATTGTCTTGCTATCAGCCATCTCTTATATTGGTCTACTTGCCTTCACCAAAGATAGCATTTTCTATGAATTTTTAAACCATGTCCTAGCCTTAAAAAATAAATTCAAAAGATCATAGGAGTTTAAAATGAAACAACTAACCATTGAAGATGCCAAACAAATTGAATTAGAAATTTTGGATTATATTGATACTCTCTGTAAAAAGCACAATATCAACTATATTATTAACTACGGGACTCTGATTGGGGCAGTTCGACATCAGGGCTTTATTCCTTGGGACGACGATATTGATCTGTCCATGCCTCGAGAAGACTACCAACGATTTATAAACATTTTTCAAAAGGAAAAAAGCAAATATAAGCTCCTATCCTTAGAAACTGATAAGAACTACTTTAACAACTTTATCAAAATCACCGACAGTACAACTAAAATTATTGATACTCGGAATACAAAAACCTATGAGTCAGGTGTTTTTATCGATATTTTCCCTATGGACCGATTTGATAATCCTAAGATCATTGATACTTGTTACAAACTGGAAAGCTTCAAACTACTGTCTTTCAGTAAACACAAAAATATTGTCTATAAGGATAGCCTTTTAAAAGATTGGATACGAACAGCCTTTTGGTTGCTCCTTCGACCTGTTTCTCCTCGTTATTTCGCACATAAAATCGAGAAAGAAATTCAAAAATATAGTCATAAGAATGGACAGTATATGGCCTTTATCCCTTCTAAATTTAAGGAAAAGGAAGTCTTCCCAAGTGGTACCTTCGATAAAACAATCGATCTCCCCTTTGAGAATTTAAGCCTTCCTGCACCTGAAAAATTTGATACTATTTTGACGCAATTTTATGGAGATTATATGACCCTACCACCAGAAGAAAAACGCTTCTACAGTCATGAATTTCACGCTTATAAATTGGAGGATTAGGATGCAGTATTTAGAAAAAGAAGAAATTAAAGAAATTCAACTAGCCCTGCTAGACTATATTGATGAGACTTGTAAGAAACATGATATTCCTTATTTTCTCAGTTATGGAACCATGCTTGGAGCTATCCGCCACAAAGGTATGATTCCCTGGGACGATGATATTGATATTTCTCTCTATCGTGAAGATTATGAGCGTTTACTGAAGATTATTGAGGAAGAAGACCATCCACGTTATAAGGTTCTCTCCTACGACACTTCTTCTTGGTACTTCCATAATTTCGCATCGATTTTGGATACTTCTACTGTTATTGAAGACCATGTTAAGTACAAGCGTCATGACACCAGTCTCTTTATTGATGTCTTCCCAATTGATCGCTTTACAGATTTGAGCATTGTCGACAAGAGTTATAAGTATGTAGCCCTTCGTCAACTAGCTTATATAAAAAAATCACGTGCAGTTCACGGCGATAGCAAATTAAAAGATTTTCTAAGATTATGTAGCTGGCACGCCCTCCGATTTGTCAATCCTCGTTACTTTTACAAGAAAATTGATCAGCTAGTCAAAAATGCTGTAACCAACACTCCTCAATATGAGGGAGGAATTGGTATTGGTAAAGAAGGAATGAAAGAAGTCTTCCCAGTTGATACCTTTAAAGAACTCATCTTAACTGAGTTTGAAGGCCGTATGTTGCCCGTCCCTAAAAAATATGATCAATTTTTAACCCAGATGTATGGGGATTATATGACACCACCATCAAAAGAAATGCAGGAGTGGTATAGCCACAGTATTAAAGCTTATCGCAAAAGCTGATTAAGCAGTAGTTTACAAGAAAAAATATAACAAAAAAGAGAAGATCGTTATACCTTCTCTTTTTTCTATTTAAATCGCTTCTGTGACAAAACTACGGCTTTCCAATACTTTGAGCATGGCGTTAGCTGTATCTAGGGCTGTGAAGAGGGGCACTCCGTGTTCAATAGCTGAACGGCGAATTTGCTCTCCATCTTCGTCAGCAGTTCGTTTTGTTCCAACTGTATTAATGATAGCTTGAATTCTTCCTTTGCGAACAAAACTTGGAATATCCTTATCGTCATCACCAATCTTACCAACAGGTTGGGCTTGCAATCCATGACTGGCAAAGAAGGCTGCTGTTCCTTCTGTCGCGAGGATTCCATAGCCAATATTTTGGAAACGACGAGCCAAGTCCAAGGCTTCTTCTTTGGCATCATCAGCGATGGTAAATACAACGTTACCAAAAGTTGGCAAGTGTAAGTAAGAAGCTTCAAAAGCCTTATAGAGAGCTTTTTCTAAAGTCGTATCAGAACCCATAACTTCCCCTGTTGACTTCATTTCAGGACCAAGTAAGCTGTCTACCTTAGCTAGTTTGGTAAAGGAGAAGACAGGTGCCTTGATATGAACGCGGGTACTTTCAGGGTAAAGTCCATCTTGGTAGCCAAGTTCTTCAAGTTTTTGACCAAGAATGAGCTTGGTTGCTACTTGAGCCATAGGGATATTGGTTACCTTAGAAAGGAATGGCACCGTACGGCTAGCACGTGGATTGACCTCAATAACATAGACTTTTTCATCCTTGATGACAAACTGGATGTTCATCATTCCAAGGCAGTTAAGACCGATTGCTAGGCGTTTAGTATAGTCTGCGATTGTTTCTTGCACCTTTTGCGACAAGGTTTGCGGTGGGTAAACGGCCATTGAGTCACCTGAGTGGACACCAGCACGTTCAATATGCTCCATGATACCTGGGATGAGGACATTTTGTCCGTCTGAAATGGCATCGACTTCACACTCTTGTCCGACGATATAAGAGTCAACAAGAACAGGGTGGTCTGGACTTGCCTTAACCGCAGTACGCATATAAGAACGAAGGTCTTCTTCGTTTTCAACGATTTCCATGGCACGTCCACCAAGTACATAAGATGGGCGGACAAGAACTGGGAAGCCAATCTTGCGAGCTGCAAGAACTGCTTCTTCTTCATTGGTAGCCGTTTGTCCTGGTGGCTGTGGAATATCCAAATCTTTTAGAGCTTGCTCGAAGAGGTCACGGTCTTCCGCACGGTCTAGGTCAGCTACTTGCGTACCAAGAATAGTCACACCTGCTTTAGCCAATGGCTCAGCTAGGTTGATAGCTGTTTGACCACCAAACTGAACGATAACCCCTTTTGGTTGCTCCAAGTCGATGACATTCATAACATCTTCGAATGTCAATGGCTCAAAGTAAAGCTTGTCTGATACAGAGAAGTCTGTTGAAACGGTCTCTGGGTTTGAGTTCATGATGATGGCTTCATAGCCAGCCGCTTGAATAGCCTTAACCGAGTGAACAGTTGCGTAGTCAAACTCAACACCTTGACCTATACGGATTGGACCAGAACCTAGGACTAGTACAGATTCCTTATCAGACTTGATAGATTCATTTTCCCATCCATAGGTTGAATAGAAATATGGTGTTTCAGAGTCAAATTCTGCCGCACAAGTATCTACCATCTTGTAGACTGGGACAATCTTGTTTTCCAAACGAAGCTGGCGAACTTGGTCAGCTGTAGTATTCCAGAGTTCAGCAATCTTACGGTCTGAGAAGCCATTAAGTTTAGCTGTTTTCAAGACTTCTAGATCTTGTGGATGGGCACCCAATTCTTGCTCAATTTCAAAGATATGCAAGAGTTTATCGAGATAAAAGATATCAATTTTTGTAAGCTCAGCGATTTCTTCTGGTGTGTAACCACGACGAATGGCTTCTGACACATAGAAGAGGCGATCATCTTGGGCTTTAACAACCTTTTCAATCAAGGCATCATCCGAAACTGCTGAAAGTTCTGGCATTTCATTGTGGTGAACCCCAATTTCAAGGGAGCGACAAGCTTTCAGGAGTGATTCCTCGATGTTACGACCAATCGCCATAACTTCTCCAGTTGCCTTCATTTGGGTACCTAGACGACGTTCTCCTTTTTCAAACTTGTCAAATGGGAAACGTGGAATCTTGGCAACTACGTAGTCAAGAGCTGGCTCAAACATGGCGTAGGTAGAACCTGTAACTGGATTGATAACCTCATCCAAGGTCAAACCTACTGCAATCTTAGCAGCCAATTTGGCAATCGGATAACCTGTCGCCTTAGATGCAAGGGCTGAAGAACGCGATACACGAGGATTTACTTCGATGACATAGTACTTGAAGCTGTGTGGATCAAGGGCTAGCTGAACATTACATCCACCTTCAATCTTAAGGGCACGAATAATGCTCAAACTAGCGTCACGTAGCATTTGGTTTTCATAGTCTGACATAGTTTGCGCAGGGGCAAAAACAATAGAATCCCCTGTATGAATCCCAACTGGATCAAAGTTTTCCATGTTACAAACAACCAAAGCATTGTCAGCTGAGTCACGCATCACTTCGTATTCGATTTCCTTGAAACCTGCGATTGAACGCTCAATCAAACATTGGGTAACAGGTGACAATTTCAAACCATTTTCAGCGATTTCACGCAATTCTTCCTCGTTGGCACACATACCACCACCAGTACCACCAAGTGTAAAGGCTGGACGAACGATAACTGGGTAGCCAATTGTTGCTGCAAAGGCAACCGCTTCTTCAACAGTGTTAACAATTTCAGATTCAGGAATTGGTTGTTCTAACTCTTCCATCAACTGTTTAAAGAGATCACGGTCCTCCGCTTGGTCAATGGCAGATAATTTAGTTCCCAGAAGCTCAACACCAAGCTCATCAAGGATACCATTTTTAGATAATTCCATGGCCATGTTAAGACCTGTCTGACCACCGAGTGTTGGTAGCAAGGCATCTGGACGCTCCTTACGAAGAATACGTGTCACAAACTCAAGTGTAATCGGTTCAATATAAACCTTATCAGCAATCTCCTTGTCCGTCATGATGGTTGCAGGGTTTGAATTAACCAAAACAACCTCATAACCTTCCTCTTTCAACGACAAGCAAGCCTGGGTCCCTGCGTAGTCAAACTCAGCAGCCTGACCAATAATAATCGGACCAGAACCAATCACCATAATTTTTTGAATATCAGTACGTTTAGGCATAGTTTATGATACAAAGCCCGCAAAGAACACAGTGAAAATAGGAAACTCGGTGCAGACGCCTTCATCGTCAAGACGATGTTTATCTTTTTCACACAGTTCTTAGGGCGTGTTCACTTCCGCGAACAATGTATCTTCTCCTTTCTATTCGGCAACTCTCAGGTTGCCATTAAATAAATTCTCCGACGATTTTTTAGCGAAACGATATTTTTCGATAAAAAATCTAGTGCAGGGAGTTTTTAGTTCGCCTGATAGCGACTAAAAGAAACGACCTGTCTTTCTATTCGGCAACTCTCAGGTTGCCATTAAATAAGATACAAAGGACGAATAGAAAGCGATTGAATTTTAGGAAACCAAGGAAGGATTGACAATCCAAGTTGGTTTCTCTAAATTCCGAGCTTTCCGTCCGTGTTCAGTTAAATAAATTCTCCGACGAGCTTTTACTCGTTCTTAGTTTGATTGTTTAAAAGCTTCCATCATCTCGATAAACTCATCAAATAGGTAGCTAGCGTCGTGTGGACCAGGGGCTGCATCTGGATGGTATTGAACAGAGAAAGCAGGTTGATATCTGTGACGCACACCTTCAACTGACTTGTCATTGATTTCTTCGTGGGTGATAATCAAGTGTTCTGGCAAATCCTCACGGCTAACTGCATAACCATGGTTTTGACTTGTAAAATCCACACGTCCTGTAGCAATTTCACGTACCGCATGGTTGAATCCACGGTGACCAAACTTCATCTTGTAAGTCTTAGCCCCGTTTGCCATAGCAAAGAGTTGATGCCCCATACAAATACCAAAGATTGGAATTTTTCCTTGCACACCACGAATCATATCTAGTGCCTGTGGAACATCTTCTGGGTTACCTGGACCATTTGACAACATAACTCCGTCAGGATTGAGATGGAGAATTTCTTCCGCAGTTGTTGAATACGGAACAACCGTCACGTTACAGTTACGCTTAGAAAGTTCACGTAGGATTGAGTGCTTAAGACCAAAGTCCACTAGCACCACACTCAAACCAACTCCTGGAGCTGGATAGGAAGTTTTAGTGGAAACCTGTTTGATATTGTCTGTCGGCAAGACTGTTGCTTGCAGCTGGTCCGTCACATGGTCCATGCTGTCCCCAACATGGGTCAAGGTTGCTCGCATGGTACCATGCTTACGGATAATCTTGGTAAGGGCACGCGTATCAATCCCTGAAATACCAGGAATTTTCTTTGCTTTCAAAAATTCATCCAAGGTCATTTGGTTGCGCCAGTTACTAGCTCTACGTGCTTCTTCGAAAACAACGACTCCCTTACAAGTTGGAATAATGGATTCGTAATCATCACGGTTAATTCCATAATTTCCCACCAAAGGATAAGTAAAGGTCAAGATTTGTCCATTATAAGACTGGTCTGTAATGGATTCTTGATAGCCGGTCATCCCTGTATTAAAGACGATTTCGCCTGTTACATCAATATCTGCTCCGAAGGCCTTGCCTTCAAAAACTGTGCCATCTTCTAATACTAGAAGTCTTTTTGTCATATTTTCACCTCTCGTGGACGCTCACTGGCGTCTTTTAACGTCTTGTGTTTTAGTTGGCGTTTCTACTCGCCAGTACGGATTCTAAGATTGCCATTCGAACAAAAACACCATTGGTCATTTGTTGGACAATCCGTGATTTTGGTGCTTCAACCAAGTGGTCTGCGATTTCTACATCACGGTTGACTGGAGCTGGGTGCATGAGGATTGCTGTTTCTTTCAAACGGTCATAACGTTCTTGAGTCAAACCATGTTGGGCATGGTAATCTTCTTTGGAAAAGACAGCCCCACTATCATGGCGTTCATGTTGCACACGAAGAAACATCATGACATCCACCTGATCAATGATTTCATCAATGGTTACAAACTGTCCATAGTCTGCAAACTCTTGACTTCTCCATTCCTCAGGTCCAGCGAAAAAGAGTTCAGCTCCCAAGCGTTTCAAAATCTGCATATTGGATTTGGCAACGCGTGAATGATCCAAGTCACCTGCAATCGCAACCTTAAGACCCTCAAAGTGACCAAATTCCTCATAAATAGTCATCAAATCAAGCAAGCTCTGGCTAGGGTGTTGGCCCGAACCATCTCCACCATTGATGATGGAAGTCGTAATCGTCGGACTTGCAATTAACTCTCTGTAGTAGTCAACCTCAGGGTGGCGAATCACACAGACATCCACTCCTAAAGCAGACAGAGTCAAAATGGTATCATAAAGTGTCTCACCCTTATTGACTGAACTAGTCTTCACATCAAAGTCAAGTCGCTCCAATCCCAGTTTAATCTCTGCCACTTCAAAGGATTTATGCGTCCGTGTAGAATCCTCAAAGAAAAGATTGGAAACAATCGGATGGTCTTCATAAGGAAGCTGAGCTCCGTTTTTAAACTCAATTCCTCGCTTGATCAATTTCATCACTTGATCGACAGTGAGGTCTTCCATGGACACCACATGGTTCAATGCTTGTTGATTTTCTGACATGGCTACTCCTTTAGCTTTCTAAGCTTCTTCAGTAATCAGAACTCTGTCTTGGCCATCAAGTTCTGCCATCTCTACGATGATTTCTTCAGAACGACTAGTTGGGATGTTTTTCCCAACGTAATCTGGACGGATTGGCAATTCTCTATGTCCACGATCAACTAGAACTGCTAAACTCACGCGCGCAGGACGACCATGACCGACAATATTATCAATAGCAGCACGGATAGTACGGCCTGTATAAAGCACATCGTCCACCAAGATAACTTCGCGGTCTGTCACATCAACAGAAACCAAAGAAGTATCTTCTCCACTTTTAACATCATCACGGAAAGGTTTGGTATCCAATTCCACAACAGGAACTGAAAGATTTTCTAGTTGCTCCAAACGTTCTTGGATTCGGTGGGCGATAAAGACACCACGAGTTTTAATACCAGCCAAGACGATTTTATTCAAATCTTTGTTGCGTTCGATAATCTCATAAGTAATACGCGTAATCGCTCGTTTGACGGTCAATTCGTCTACAACTTCTTTTGTCTTCATGACAAACCTCCAAAAAGAAAAGTCTCCTTAAACAAGGAGACTTGGAATGTATAGCTAAGTAAGCCCTACTGCAAACAGTATAGACTCCACCCTTCTACTTTATCACGCTCCTTGCCTGCCTCACGGGACAGGTTTAAAGGAATATTTAGTTATCAAATACTATAGCACAAAGCATGCTTAAAATCAAGCAAAAACTTTTGAAACCCCATCTTATAAATTGCTAAAATCATATAACTGTGGGTACTGGTCACACTCTGGATTTTTAGGATGACAAATGGCTCTTCCAAAATAAATCATGGCCTGATGGGCTGCTAACCACTGCTCAGGTGGTAAGATATCCATGACCCGCTTTTCCACCTCAAGTGGTGTCGCTGACTTTTTGACGATATCGTGGTGTTTGCAAATACGCTCCACATGAGTATCTACTGCAAAAGCTGGAATCCCAAAGCCCACACTCATGACAACATTGGCTGTCTTGCGACCAACACCTGCTAGACTCTCTAATTCCTCACGTGTTTGAGGTACTTGACCATCAAAATCGTCTAGTAACTGTTGGGCACATTTTTTAAGGAATTTAGCCTTATTCCGATACAGTCCCAGGCGAGAAATATGTGAAGCAATCTCACCCTCTGTCGCAACAGACATGGCTTGTGGCGTTGGAAAGGCAGCAAAGAGACCCGGTGTGGCCTTATTTACCGCTGCATCCGTTGTCTGAGCTGACAACATGACCGCAACCAAGAGTTCAAAATGATTGGTAAAATCAAGACTGGGCTTGGCATCTGGAAACAGAGCAATGATTTCTTCTAGCACCTTTCGTGCGCGTTTTTTTGACAAGACCATTATTCGTCTCCATCAAATAGTCCTTGTAGGCCAGCAAAAGGACTGTTTTCTTCTTTCTTAACCGCTTGTTGGGCTTGGTATTCTTCCTCTGTCATGATTTGCCAGTCATTTCCTGACACAAATCCTTGACCAGCCTCTTCTTCAGCCGTCAAGACCTTGATAGGAATGTTTAGTAGGATATTGTCTGACACACTCTCAGCAAGGTCTAGTTCTCCATTTTCGATAGGCAAGACCAAATCATCATCTAAAACTTCCTGATCTAGCTGGTTGGTTGCGCCTTCCATGAAAACTTCCGTTATTGGATAAGATTCAACTAACTCAACTGGCTCCATACTGCGACTTGAAGCAAGAACAATGGTATAAGATAGTTGATAATCTAAGAAATACATACGGTCTTCGTACTGAACTTTCCCAACTGCAAGGATATCTTTTACATCTAAAATTTCTTGATTACGTGCACGTAGGTCGGCGGCTAGGTCTAACGTTTGTTCAAAATGCAAGCCTTCAGACTGCTTACGAATTTCTTGAATATTTAATTTCATACTTCCTCCATAAAGATTTACTCTCTTGATTATACCATGAAAAGCCTACAAATCAGCCCACCAAACTTTGTAATTAAAATTCGATTTTTTAACATATTTACTATGACATTTTTGTTTTTTAGTGCTATACTATAGGCAATAATACATCAGAGCAAGGAGGATGCTCACATGGAAGATAAAGAACTCATTACTAATGCAACCCAACTCCTATCCGAGTTAAATAAAAGTTTCCAAAGCTGCAAACAGGATAGGGCAGATGATATTCGACTGCAAGAGCTGCTAAATACTACTATGCAAGAGCTCAAAAAAGCGGAAAAGTTGGACAACAGTATCTTAATCGATCTTGAGAAATTTTACCAACGTACCAGTCTTCTGATTGGTCTTGGTAGCCTAAAACTCAACGATCAAGCACGCACTGCTTGGCGCAACTATGACAAGTTCCATTACGAGCATGTCAAACACGTACTAACTCTTTATGGACCTGTTTTCGGATTTTAGAGATTAGAATTGTCAGTTTTCTGTTGACAAAATAACCTGAAAGGTATAGGATAGAGGTACTAATACTAGGAGGTAAGGGAGACATGAACAACTAAGTCTATCAAATAAAGAACCTTTATTTAGTAGATCTTGTTTTTGTCTCTTTTTGTGTGCTCTTTTATGCTCTTTTTCTAGCATTTTATACTCAATGAAAATCAAAAAGCAAACTAGGAAGCTAGCCGCAGGTTGCTCAAAACACTGTTTTGAGGTTGTAGATAAGACTGACGAAGTCAGTCACATATATACGGTAAGGCGACGCTGACATGGTTTGAAGAGATTTTCGAAGAGTATTAATAGAGTTTTTTTGACATAGACATTGGCTCTACTAGGTAAAGTAGAGCTTTTTGTTATGCACTATGGACATTCTAGAAAGGGCAATCAGGCAATCATATGATAAAAATCAATCACCTGACCATCACACAAAACAAAGATTTACGAGACCTTGTCTCAGACTTAAACATGACTATCCAAGACGGGGAAAAGGTAGCTATTATTGGCGAAGAAGGAAATGGCAAATCAACCTTGCTTAAAACTTTAATGGGGGAAGCTTTGCCTGATTTCACTATCAGGGGTGACATCCAATCTGACTATCAGTCACTGGCCTACATTCCTCAAAAACTCCCCGAGGACCTGAAAAAGAGAAGTCTACACGACTACTTCTTTTTAGATTCTATTGATTTAGACTACAGTATCCTTTATCGCGTAGCTGAAGAGTTACATTTTGATAGTGATCGCTTTGCTAGTGACCAAGAGATTGGCAGTCTATCAGGGGGCGAAGCTTTGAAAATTCAGCTCATCCATGAGTTAGCCAAACCCTTTGAGATTCTATTTTTAGATGAACCTTCAAATGATCTGGACCTTGAGACGGTTGATTGGCTAAAAGGTCAAATTCGCAAGACTCGGCAAACCGTTATTTTCATTTCCCATGATGAAGACTTTCTTTCTGAAACGGCTGATGCTATTGTCCACTTGCGACTGGTCAAGCACCGTAAAGAAGCAGAAACGCTAGTAGAGCATTTAGACTATGATTGCTATAGTGAGCAGAGAAAGGCTAATTTTACCAAACAAAGTCAGCAAGCTGCTAACGACCAAAGAGCCTACAATAAAACCATGGAAAAACATCGACGAGTCAAGCAAAATGTAGAAACTGCGCTTCGAGCTACTAAAGACAGTACTGCTGGTCGCCTATTGGCTAAAAAGATGAAAAATGTCCTCTCTCAAGAAAAACGCTTTGAAAAGACAGCTCAGTCCATGACCCAAAAACCACTTGAAGAGGAAGAAATCAGACTTTTCTTCTCAGATATACAGCCATTGCCTGCTTCTAAAGTCTTAATCCAACTGGAAAAGGAAAATTTGGCCATTGGCGACCGAGTTTTGGTTCAAAAGCTACAACTAACTGTCCGTGGCCAAGAAAAAATTGGTATTATCGGCCCAAATGGTATTGGGAAATCAACTCTGCTAGCCAAATTACAGCAACTTCTTAATGATAAAAGAGAGATTTCGCTTGGTTTTATGCCACAAGATTACCACAAAAAACTGCAATTGAATTTATCCCCAATAGCCTATCTAAGCAAAACTGGGGAAAAAGAGGAACTGCAGAAAATCCAATCTCACTTAGCTAGTCTCAATTTCAGTTATCCGGAAATGCAGCATCAAATTCGCTCCTTATCTGGCGGACAACAGGGGAAACTTCTGCTTTTGGATTTAGTCTTGCGCAAACCAAACTTTCTCCTGCTGGATGAACCTACACGAAACTTTTCTCCCACTTCTCAACCCCAAATCAGAAAACTCTTTGCCACCTATCCAGGCGGTCTCATCACTGTTTCGCATGACAGGCGTTTCTTAAAAGAGGTCTGTTCAATCATCTATCGCTTAACAGAACACGGTCTGGAGGTAGTTAATTTAGAAGATTTATAAATTTGCAACATAGCAGATAGATGGGGCAAAAATGCAATTTCAGGAGAAAAGGAAGTAAATCTCCCCATAATAAAACGCATAATATCAAGTTTTTTGCACACCTGATATTATGCGTTTTTCAGATTTTAAAGACTTTTTCCAGCATTCATTTTACATATGTTTTAAACGTTCAATACGTTCTGAAATAGGTGGGTGGGTATAGAAGAGTTTTTGGAACCCTCCCCCTTTCTTAGGATCATTGATATAAAGTGCACTGCTGGCATCATCGACAGGACGACTCATCGGTTTACTATTATCCAACTTACGTAGAGCATTTATCATCCCTTGAGGATTGCGCGTCAACTCAACACTGGAAGCATCAGCTAGGAATTCCCTTTGACGAGAAATAGCTAGTTGCACCAAGGTTGCAGCAAGAGGCGCTAGCACAATAGCTAGTAGAGAAACCACGAGCATAATGATTTCTAAGCCATTTCCATCTCGATCGTCGTCACTTCGTCTGCGACCTGCGCCACCCCACCACATCATACGACCTGCCATACTAGAAAGCATAGTGATAGCACTGGCAAGGGCAACGGCAATAGTCGAAATACGGATATCGTAATTACGAATATGACTGACTTCATGGCCCATAACAGCTTCTAGTTCTTCACGATTCATAATAGCTAGGAGACCTGAAGTCGCAGCAACCGCCGCATTTTGAGGATTAGAACCTGTCGCAAAGGCATTTAAGGCTGGATCATCAATGATGAAAACACGGGGCATAGGAATCTGAGCGACCATAGCCATATCTTCTACTGCATGGTAGAGGTCTGGTGCCGTTTGTTCATCCACCTCACGCGCTCCATTCATGGACATGACAATCTCTGTCGATTGAAAAATCATGGATAAGGCATAGATAAAGCCGATAATTAGTGCGATAACCAAACCACCGAGCCCAGATCGCATAAAGAGGTAACCAACCGCATAGCCAACAAGAGCTAAGAGTAGGAAAAATACCAGCAACAAAATCCATGTTTTTCGTTTATTGCTTGCAATTTGTTCAAACAACATCTTAGTCACCTAAACCGCTAAAATCAACTTTAGGAACTGCCTTTTCCTCTTCTGGTGTTTGAAGGAAATCTGCTGCTTTAAATCCAAACATTCCAGCGATAATATTGCTTGGGAAAGTTTCTAATTTTACATTGTAGTTGCTGACAACACTGTTGTAGAGTTGACGAGAGTAAGAAATTTTATTTTCTGTGTTTGTCAACTCCTCTTGCAATTTAACAAAGTTTGCACTAGCTTTCAAATCTGGATAGCTTTCTGCAACTGCAAAAATACCTGAAACCTGACGAGTGAGGGCATCACTAGCTTTCATAGCTTCTGCTGGTGAAGTCGCTGCCGCCACTTGGTTACGCAGTTCTGCCACCTTTTCAAGGGTAGAACCTTCATATTTGGCATAACCTTTTACAGTCTCAATCAAGTTTGGCAAGAGATCATTTCGACGTTTCAACTGAACATCAATCTGACTCCAAGCCTCCTTTGTTTGCATACGATTCTTAACCAAACCGTTATAGCTAACAATTACAAAAATAACAATAAGAGTGATAACTCCAAGAATAATCCAAGTCATTATATAAGTCCTTTCTACTTTTAGATTAGTACCAGTATATCAAATTTTTAATGATTGTGGTAAAATAAGATGATACTAAAGAAGGAAATAACTATGAAACCAGAAACATTTTACAACCTGCTTGCCGAGCAAAATCTTCCACTTTCGGACCAGCAAAAAGAACAATTTGAACGTTATTTTGAGCTCTTGGTCGAGTGGAATGAAAAAATCAATCTAACAGCTATTACAGACAAGGATGAAGTTTATCTCAAACATTTTTACGATTCGATTGCACCCATTCTTCAAGGTTTGATTCCCAATGAAACTATCAAACTTCTTGATATTGGAGCTGGGGCAGGATTTCCTAGTCTGCCGATGAAAATCCTCTATCCTCAGTTAGATGTGACCATCATTGATTCGCTAAACAAGCGCATCAACTTCCTCCAACTTTTGGCTCAAGAACTGGATTTAGATGATGTTCATTTCTACCATGGACGTGCCGAAGATTTTGCCCATGACAAAAACTTCCGTGCTCACTATGATTTTGTAACAGCTCGTGCGGTTGCCCGTATGCAGGTCTTGTCTGAATTGACTATCCCCTACCTTAAAGTTGGTGGGAAACTATTGGCACTCAAGGCCAGCAATGCGCCTGAGGAGTTATTAGAAGCTAAGAATGCTCTCAACCTCCTCTTCAGTAAAGTAGAAGACAATCTCAGCTACGACCTACCAAATGGAGATCCGCGTTACATCACAGTGGTGGAAAAGAAAAAAGAAACGCCAAATAAATATCCAAGAAAGGCTGGCATGCCCAACAAACGCCCGCTTTAAATTTTTTAGTAAAAAAATGTTTACAAAATCAACCTCGCTCCTTTATTTCCAGGCTCGGGAAAAAATGATTTACAAAATCATTTTTTTCTGCTATACTATCACAAGCAAAGGTTTTTAATGTCATCCCGTGAGGTGACGAAGACGCAGAAATATTTAAAACTCTTTAAAGTCTAGATTTTAGAGAAGTCTTACTCTGAGGGCCTATTGCTGTAAAATAATGGGCTCTTTTTTGATGCCCAAAAGTGAGGTTTATATGAAACAAGAATCAACTGTTGATTTGTTACTAGACGTTGACCAACGTCCTTCGGCTGGAAAAGGAATTCTCCTTAGTTTCCAACACGTTTTCGCCATGTTTGGTGCGACCATCTTGGTACCCTTGATTTTGGGAATGCCTGTATCTGTTGCCCTTTTTGCTTCAGGTGTTGGAACACTCATCTACATGATCGCAACTGGTTTTAGAGTTCCAGTTTATCTAGGATCATCATTTGCCTTTATCACAGCTATGTCCCTAGCTATGAAGGAACTAGGAGGGGATGTATCAGCTGCACAAACAGGGGTTATCTTGACTGGTTTGGTCTATGTCCTTGTGGCTGCAGGTGTTCGTTTTGCAGGTACAAAATGGATTGATAAACTCTTGCCACCAATCATCATCGGACCTATGATCATCGTTATTGGTCTTGGACTTGCAGGTTCAGCTGTTACTAACGCTGGTCTTGTAGCGGACGGAAATTGGAAAAATGCTCTTGTAGCGGTTGTTACTTTCTTGATTGCTGCCTTTATCAATACTAAAGGAAAGGGCTTCCTACGAATCATTCCTTTTCTCTTTGCCATTATCGGTGGTTACCTCTTCGCACTAACTCTTGGCTTGGTTGACTTTACACCAGTTCTTAAAGCTAACTGGTTTGAGATTCCTGGTTTCTACTTGCCATTTAGCACAGGTGGTGCCTTTAAAGAATACAATCTTTACTTTGGTCCAGAAACCATCGCCATCTTGCCAATCGCTATCGTAACAATTTCTGAGCATATCGGAGACCATACTGTTTTGGGTCAAATCTGTGGCCGTCAATTCTTGAAAGAACCAGGTCTTCACCGTACTCTTCTTGGTGACGGTATCGCAACTTCTGTTTCTGCCTTCCTTGGTGGACCAGCCAATACAACTTACGGAGAAAATACAGGGGTTATCGGTATGACTCGTATCGCTTCTGTCTCAGTTATCCGTAACGCTGCCTTTATCGCAATTGCCCTTAGCTTCCTTGGTAAATTCACTGCCTTGATTTCAACTATTCCAAACGCTGTACTTGGTGGTATGTCAATCCTTCTCTATGGAGTTATCGCCAGCAACGGTTTGAAAGTCTTGATCAAAGAACGTGTTGATTTCGGTCAAATGCGTAATCTCATCATCGCAAGTGCTATGTTGGTTCTTGGACTTGGAGGAGCTATCCTTAAACTCGGTCCAGTTACCCTTTCAGGAACTGCTCTATCAGCTATGACAGGAATCATCTTGAACTTAATCTTGCCATACGAAAATAAAGACTAATAGTCTAAACACATCAAAAAACGAGCATTTCCAACTACGGAAGTGCTCGTTTTTTGAGATTTAGAAGTGAGTGTATGATCCCCCAAAGCGTTTTAATATAGTTCCCCTATATCCATAAGCTCCCATTCAGAAAAATCAACCTTGATGATTTCAGGGGCTTTTGTAGTACCATTGTACACTACTATAAAATAGCCTTTTTCATTGTAAAACTTACTCAAAATCTCAGCGTCTTTCATTTCTGCTTTCAATCCACTATCTTCTATCTTTTTATTTATCTGTTGCTCTGTTTCTACTTCATTATTTCCTTGAGTTCCTAAGATATAACCACCAAAGCTTACCCAAAAGAAGATAAAAAGCATAAATACAATAGTTGCATATTTCAAAAAATTTAGTTCTTTCATTTCTTTATTATTCCTTTTTGTGTTAGTTGATACTATTTATATAGTTTTCTTAGTTCCTTAAATCCCAAGGGGTAAAAATAACTCCTTGCAGCCCCACCATTTCATCAAGCCATCTAGAGAAATTGGCTTCTTTTGTCTCATCATCATACCACTCAAAATCTTCAATATAAGTTGAGTTTGCGATTAGCTTGAGACGCTTGTTTTGGTATTGGGGATCTAAATAGAATAGGGGGACCTCTTCACTATACAAGTTAGCGAGGAGCCGAACTCTTTTTGTATATTCTAATCGTTTTATTGAACCACTTTTTGAGATAGTTCTAGTGTATATGTTTTATATAATTGATGGCAAGCTTGGTTCTCTCCTGTTTTAATCAAGGCAACACTAGGTAAGACAAGTTCTGACCAGATAGAATCTAGTATTTCCTCTCGATTTGGATGTTCTTCTAACTTGGCAACAATCTGAGGAGCCATCTTATAGTAAGATTCAATTTCCTCCTGACCACCATCTTGAAAAGCTAGATAAGAATCCCTGAATTTTCGCAAAGTCATCAATTCATCACAGTCATCTGCTAATCCCTTGTAAGTTACAGCTGCTTCTGTCAAATAACAACCTCTTTGTTCAATCTGATAGTAAGCATCTGGTTCACCGAAAAATCCAGTTTTAGAGCGCACATATCTCTCTGCATCACTCCTACGTTGAAAAACAGCTACTTCTCTTCCCTTACGATATACAACAAATTCCATTTCTTTTTCCTCCCTATCTTACAATATTTAATAATTCCTCATAGCTAGAAACCACATCATAGATGTGCTGGTCATTAATCAATCCAGCTTGAGCTAAAGCTTTAAAGTGAGCACGCGCACATGCAATTTTTGCTTGCTCAGCTTGCTTTAATTGAAGACTAGACATAGAGCCTTTCGTTTCTGCAACAAAATAGATATGCTTAACACTACCTTCACGGAAGGCGATTGCCCAGTCAGGATTATAGTTTCCAAGTGGAGTCGCAATACTGAACTTCCCTGGTAACTTCACATAAACACGAACATCCTCGTATTGTTCCAACGATTCTTTAAAGGTCTTCTCCGTATTTGAATCAACTTTTACAAAATTGTAAATTCCTTTTTTGGATTCAAGTAAGTGATCATCTGATCTGTTAGCAGTTTCAGGATTATCATAAAACAAGTCCATATCATACTCTTCATTTAACACATTATACTGAATATGCTTGATAATTTGACTTGCTTTTTGTTCATTAATGAGTTTTGAAACCTTAAGAATAAACTCTTCTGGATTCTGTTTAAACTTGTCAAATTGGTAGACATAGATTTTACTTAATATTTCCGCAACCAACTTACGAGTTAAACCAGTTTGATCAGCAATCTCCCCTAGTAAATCATATTTGGTCATAATCCGCGAACCCGTTAGATATTCTTGTTGGCGATCATTTTCAGCTACCGTAAAGTTCAGTCCCTCTTCTTTACTCATATCTGCTGCACTTGCCTGAGTTATATGAAAGCTTGGTTTACTAACGACTAATTTCTCATTGATATAGTCAACCGAATGTTTTACTAATTCCGCATCATCAAACTCTACTTGGTAACTCGTCTTATGATTGATTTGCTTCCAGAGATTTAAAAATTCTTTTCGGGCAATATTTTCTTGATTGACCTCATTTGAGAATTGAATTACCGCATTATTCGCATTTTCAATTTCATACTGTCCTGCATGATAAACGCTCTCCAATATCTCTACCAGCTTATCCTCATAACCTGCTAGTGTTTCAGACAGTTGCAACTGATGATTTTCTTTTGCAGTAAAATATTCTGTAGTTAATTGCCCTTCACGGTCTATATAGCCTTGTCGAATCAAATCAAAATGAATCGAATTTGCTTGTTCCTTGGTAATACGTATTATTTGTCCTTCTTGATTCGTTAGAACTTTATTCGTAAAGAGAGTAACGTCCACTTTTACAGGACGATCAGCCAAGTCTTTTTTGATTTCATCTTGTAGACTTCGAGCAAATTGATCATAACTTTCATTTGCAATTACTGTCAGTTTATTGATTTCATGAACATCATTTCCTAATAGTTCAAAATCCTGACGAATTCCATTTTGGTCAACTGCCAAACGCATACCTCGACCGATTTCTTGACGCTTCCCGATTTCTGCTGAAGATTTTTTGAGAGTACAAATTTGAAAGACATTTGGATTATCCCAACCTTCTTTTAGAGCTGAGTGAGAAAATAGGAAACGAACTGGCTCTTCAAAGCTCAATAAACGCTCCTTGTCCTTCATAATCAAGTCATAGGCATCAATGTCATTTGAAAAATCACTTTTCTTTTCACTGGCAGATTTATAATCCACAAAAATGGTCTTATCTGACTTCTTCACTTTATCTACCGAAAAGTAACCAGCATGAACTGAATTTCCTTCAAGATTAGCCTCCAAATACCTACGATAAGGAGTTGGTTCCTGTGTTCGGATAAACTGGTTTACTTGATTTCGGTATTCCTCTTCAAAAATCTGAGCGTATTCCCCATTATAGGCATCATTATGTTCATCATATTGCTTATACTTGGCCACTTCATCGATGAAAAAGAGGGATAATACTTTAATTCTTCGATTGTACAGTTTACTTTCCTTTTCGATATGACTTTTTATGGTCTCTCGGATTTGAATTCTTCTGATGCTCGACTCATCCACTTCCCCAATCACTTCACCGACATGAAGTTCTTGCGTCACTCCAACTTGAAGTTTGTTCTCTCTTGCATCAAAGTGACTAAGGGTTATTCCTTTATAAGCAGATAAATTCCCTGATTCAGCGTACAAATCAAAGGGTTCTTCCACCACCTTCAATTTCCTTTTGACACCTGACTGCGTTTTTACTTCAAACTCAATTTTGGCTTTGGGTGCTCCTGTTTTTTGTGGAATGATTTCTTGTAGATAAAGATAGCCTTGTGTCCCAGTCGTCCCAGTTTGCTCAATAGCCTTAACCGCAATCTTCTTCACTAATTTTTGATTATAAGCATCCATGGCATCCAATCTATAAACCATATCATGCTTTTCTTTATGGGTAGCCGAATAACGTAGTGTAAACAATGGCTTAAAATCTTTTAGTCTTTCCTTTGTCTGTTTCCCTTCAACAGACTGAGGTTCATCAATAATCATAATCGGATTCATAGCTGCCAAGACGTCAATTGGACGACGCCAACGGAAACTTTCCTGTTCGGAATGAATCCGTCGCGCATCTTTGCCTTTTGCATTAAAGGCTTGAGAGTTGATGACCATGATTTGAAGGTCTGACGAATTGGCAAAACTATCCAAATCACCTAAACGTGAAGAATCGTAGACAAAATAGCGTGGTTGCTTGCCATACTCCATCTGAAAGTGACTTGACATGATCTGTAGAGACTTGAGAACTCCTTCACGAATAGCGACACTTGGAACGACAATAACAAACTTAAGCCAGCCATAGCGTTTATTCAACTCCATAATTGTACGGATATACGTGTAGGTCTTCCCTGTTCCTGTCTCCATCTCTATGGAAAAATTATAAGCTTCTCGTCCAGCAATCATATCAATCGATAGTTTATCAGAAGGACGCAAACCATAACGAGTTTGTATAGTATGAACATTTTCTCGTATACTTGTTTGACTCAATTGAATCGGTGCATTTCGATAAGCATCTAAAACCAAATCTACCTCATCTGACTTGAGACGACCTGGATCTGCCATATACTGAACTCCAGTATGTTTGGCTTGCCCTTGAAATAAATCTGCAATAGCACTCACCGCATCCAACTGGAATTGTTGTTTTTTAAATTGTAGTTTCATAATTAATTTTCTTCTTTAAAATTTCTTGCTCTCAGGATAAAACCAAATACCAGATAAGAACTAATGGAATCAATAAATATTGAAACCAAATAATGATTTTATTCCAACTAAAATCATGTCTCTTGGTAAATTTCTCAATATAAAGAAAGGCATTTTTTAGCCAACACTTTTTCTTATCATCTTCATTTGTCTCATCTGTTACTTTAGATTCCTTGTCAGATTGTGAATTGCCTTGACCATATTTTCTCTTCTGATATTTTTTAGCATACTTGTGATCAAAATCTGAATGATTTTCATTTCCCCGTAGGCTAATTTGATACCTTGACATTATCTGTTGGTATTTATTTATTTTGTCTTCATCACTAAGTGATTTTTGGAAAATAATTGATTTTAATTCAAGTAAAAAGTCTTCTAATTCTAACTGATGATAATGTAGTTTCAGAGCTCTCTCATTATAATTCAACTTAGCAACAAAATTCTGGACAAGCAAAGAGTATATGGAAAACAAAGCCGACAAAGCTAATCTATCTTTATTTTCAGGGTTTATTAGCGAATACACTAATAAACCCGTTGACATGATACTCATTGCTAAAAAGATCAATTCCCATTTTTCAGCATATTCGTACAATCTTTTACTTGTATTAATTCTAGCTGCCCTTACAGTATCTATCGAATTGCATTTTAAATTAATCTCATAGTCTATATCTCGATCTTTAAAATCTAGAATTTCGCTCACATTACACCACCTTCACTTTTGTATGTGGTGATAATTCTTTGAAGATTTCACTTACGTTGATCTTATCTGCTGAATTGGCAAATGAGCTATCACGGAAAACGGCACGGAGTGGTTGCGCTTGAGCGATATATCGGATGACTTCTTCTGATATTTCATCTTCAAAACAAGCCATGAGCGAACCTTGATCCACATCATAGACTTCTGCGCTTGCTACTTTCTCCATATCAATGGCAAGTGACAGTTCCATTCCCCAAGTCAGCATAACTTGGAAAAGTAAATCAAGGCCAGTACGTCCTTCCTTGATATTGGATACACTATCAAAGAGTTCTCCTTGAATAAATTGATCAGGTCTAGCTGAAACATCCTTAAAATTAGAAGAATCTAGTTTGTAAGCCTTAAATCCAAAATCCTGCTTGCCAACCAACTCTGGATGCTCCTCCTGAATCTTGGCAGCAGCAAGGCGAACTCGCTCCTGCGAAAGTTGGGCAATTGTTTCAAAACCTGCCTCTTTATTAGATGACTTATCTACTACTTCCTCATCCAAAGTACACAAGATAAACTTACGATTACCTCCATCTTCAGAATTTAATTGCATGACTGCATGAGCGGTTGTTCCAGAGCCTGCAAAAAAATCAAAAAATATTGCTTCGGAATCAAAAATACTCAATATCCTCGTCATAAAACTCATTTGCTTAGGATTATCAAATTCAATCCCCATATTTTTTAACAATGCATAATCAGGTCTTTGATCATCACTCATAATGGATTTTGGACGTTGCTTGGAGTTTTCATTCAAATATCTCTTTATCGTTGGCAAACTTCCATCTGTATGGAAATGAATTCGATTATCATTTACAAGTTCTTGTAATTTTTCATTTTTATAGCGATATCCACCAGGAGGAACAGGGTCTTCTTGACATGTTAAAGGATTAAATAGAGGAGTCATATTCCCATTTTTTACGCCACCTAAATCACCTTTACGATATAATCCACGTTCATCAAAGTACCAATAGTTGGTAAAATCTATGAATCGTGGATACTTCGTTAATTCTTTTAATTCATATGTAATTTCTTCATTACTTAAACCAGCATTTTGTAACTGCTTTACCCTCTTTTTATACTCATTTATATTATTCTTATCCACAGACCATTTATTTTCACTATGTTTTTTTGCTAATTCTATCTCATCCTTGGAATAAACTAGACAATATTCATGACTTACCGAAATATATAAACTTTGGTTCTTAGAACTATTTGTATTCCTAGTAATACTTGCTATAAAATTCTCCTCCCCAAATATCTCATCACAGATAGCTTTAAGATTCGCTTGTTCGTTATCATCGATAGAGATAAAGATAACACCTGAATCCTTGAGGAGATTACGCGCTAGGCGGAGGCGTGGATACATCATATTGAGCCAGTTTGAGTGGTAGCGGGCCGAAGTCTTTTCATTTGGTCGTAAACCAATAACTTGGCGTCCTTCTTCATCCAAAAGTTCCATATCTTCCTTCAACTCTTCGTCTGTTTTCTGGAACTTATCAGAGTATACAAAATCTTTCCCTGTATTATAAGGTGGATCGATATAAATCATATCGATTTTTCCTAGATATGATTCTTGTAAGATTTTCAAGACTTCTAAATTATCTCCAGTAATAAAGATATTTTCACTGTTTTCAAAGTCAACACTTTCATCAAGATCTGGTCTTAGGGTTTTGGTAGTTGGTCGCCCAGCTTCTGCAATAGCTTCACGCTTTCCAACCCAAGTAAACTCATAGGATTCTCGATCATCCACAATTTCCTCTGATAAAAACTGTTTAAGTTTCTCAAAGTCAATTGCAGGACGTAATTTGCCGTATTCATCCCTCTTTTCCGTCAGAACCTCAGGAAAAAGTTGACCAATTTTTGAAATATTATCTGTAAAAACATCTTTTGAAGTGAGAGTTAATTTCTCAAGTCCAGAGTTTTCACCTGTTTGCTGTGCTGTGCTGTGCTGTGCTGTGCTGTGCTGTGCTGTGCTGTGCTGTGCTGTGCTGTGCTGTGCTGTGCTGTGCTGTGCTGTGCTGTGCTGTGCTGTGCTGTGCTGTGCTGTGCTGTGCTGTGCTGTGCTGTGCTGTGCTGTGCTGTGCTGTGCTGTGCTGTGCTGTGCTGTGCTGTGCTGTGCTGTGCTGTGCTGTGCTGTGCTGTGCTGTGCTGTGCTGTGCTGTGCTGTGCTGTGCTGTGCTGTGCTGTGCTGTGCTGTGCTGTGCTGTGCTGTGCTGTGCTGTGCTGTGCTGTGCTGTGCTGTGCTGTGCTGTGCTGTGCTGTGCTCATGGTAGTATCCTTTCTTAGCTTTGTCAAGCTTTTGTAATTTTAATTTTATAAAAATTTAAGTTGGCTTATCCTATCTTTGTAATGCTTAATTTTTAATACATTACAGCTTCATTTTATCAAAAATAGGGGTTGAAATCAAAAGAGTTCTCTAATCTAAATTTCTGATTTTCCTTTGTCAAAATTTACAATCAATTTTGCTTCTTTAAATCTTCTATTTCTTTCAATGTAGCCTGATAGTCTCTTTTTATTTCCATTTGTTTTCTCATTGATTTTTCAGAATACATCTTTTTCTTTAACTGTTGTGCCTTTTTTTCTAATTTATCTAATTGATCACTGAGTTCAATAGAGTTTCTAAGATTACTTTTTTCTAAAACTTGTAATTCTTTCTTACCAGTTTCTTTTACAAGACTCTCATAAACACCATCTAAATCATTTCCCTCAAAGTCAATGCTTACATCATCATGCGTCTGAAAGCGACGGACAATCTTAAAGTGCTTGCCATCCTTTTCTTGACTTAATGGCTCTTTATAATGAATAAGAAGTTCTTCTCTACCTTGTGGATATTTTAATACAAAGGCTGTATAAATCCCTAATCTTATATCTAGCTGTTCTAATAAAGTTAAGGAAACATCCATTTGTTCCAGTTCTATTTCTAAAACCATGATTTGCTTTACTTTTTTTCCAGCAGGAATATTAGTGGTACTTGTATCAATCTGATGAGTAATTTGAATTGCTTTAATCTGCTCTCTTAAATCCTTCTTTTCTTTCACAGATACATTAAGATTATCAAAAAAATCACTATTTCCCTTTTTATGAGGTCTAAATAGAAGGTGAGGTTTTGATAAGGCTGTATAGGACGGAAATCTAATCATCAGAATCCCCTTTCATCAATATGAAGAAACAAATTAGCTCAAAATCATCCATTCCCTCAATGCTAGTATTCATCAAATCAACAGATCCAAAGTTAAATAGGGCATCCATAGTTGAAATCTGATCATGTTCCATTAGTTGATCAATTGCCTCTTGAAGCAATTCCGAATAAACAACCATTTCTTTACCGTTTTTTGTTTGACGATTAAACTTGTCTACTACTTGACTTAATGGTTTACTTTGACCCCGACAAATGCTACTAAGGTGTTCCAATATTTTCTTGCTTTCGGAAGGGGATAAAAGCAATTCTCCATCTCTATTGATGTAGAGGATATAATATGGATGAAGCTGATTTTGATTATTTTTTCCTTTTATCTGATCTTTATTTTTTAGGACGAAAATGACACCTTCTGATTCTTTATTGGAAGCAGGTAAAATAGCTTGCAAACCTCTCGGAACTTTTTCTAACTCAGGATGTTCTTCCAAATACTTAAGAAGGTCTATGCGATAATCTTCTAATCCTAAATCCATAATGGAAATACCATCATTCATCTCCTCTAGATCAACCACTTCATCTCTAAGACGTTCTAATTGCTTTCTTCGATAATTATTATCCTCTATTTCTTCACTAGATAAAACATTATCATCTGCTGTTGAAGTCAAGACCGAAATTTTCATCCTCGATTCAACCCTAGACTTAAGATCGATATACTCATCTAACTCAAGATTTGGCCAAAAGTTAACCAATTGAATGTATTTATTTTGACTACCAATTCGATCCACACGACCAAATCGTTGAACAATACGGACAGGATTCCAGTGGATATCGTAATTGATCATCATATCTGCATCTTGCAAGTTTTGACCTTCGGAAATCACATCTGTTGCAATTAAAAGATCGATCTCACTCTCATCACCAGGAAACAAAACATCACGAGATTTTGATTTAGGAGAGAAATAAGTTAATAAAGAATTGAGGTCTTTATTTTTAGTTTCCAAAGTTGTTGCAAAACCTTTTGTACCTGAAATCTGAGCAGTGTAAAGACCATACTTATCCAAGACATACTGACTAATATGTTTATAAAGGTAGTTCGTTGTTGTCGCAAATGCGGAGAAAATAATCAACTTTTTATTACCATCATTGATTGGATTTGTTAGTTTCTCATCTATCAAGGTAAAAAGAGTCTGAAGTTTTTGGTCTTCTTGTGGCGTTATTTTACTGATTAAATTTTCCAGCTCTGTCAATACTGCAAAATCTTGTTCTAACTCGACCTTCCAACTACGATAATCCATATCTTGTAAAGCAATACGATTTTTCTTACCAATAGAGAACTCGAGATTACTATCTTCCAAATCAAAATCATCTTCATCAAGATGAGAATCAAGAGATAAATGATCCAATCCTGTCAATTCATATTCCTCGATAGCCTTTAAGGTCTTTTCTACATAATCTTTTACAACGTCTATTAAAGTATATCGAAAAGCTGCAACAGAACTTTCTAAACGTTTGAGCAGGTTAATCATCATCAGTTTTTTGATACCAGACTCACGGCCAAACTGAGTTAAATTCCCCATTACTCCTTCTTTACTTTTATCGTATTTAGCTCTCTTTGATGGGTAAATATGTATCGATGGTTGATAGATAGTCAACTGGAGTTTATCAAGTAAGTGATATAATTTTTTATAGGTAATTCCGAGATTTGAAACCGTTAAATCAGGTTCAAAATTAAGTGGTTTTAAGCGCTGTGGAAATTCTCCAATCGCTTTTCTATCATAAAATTCCCGAATATGTTTTCTACTTCTGGCTATCGTTACACTATCCAGTACTTTAAAGAAATCAAAATCTAATGTAGATAAGAGTTTATCTGTTGTTCTCTCTTCTGCAGGTAGGTCAGCCCACTTATTATAAGCAGATTGAGCATTTCTGAAAATATCATTTATAGATGATTTTGTTTCTAATTTACTATCAATTTGATCCGTATCTCCTTCATAGGCTAGAGCAATTTGATTTTTCAAATCATTAAAGCGATTATTAACAGGTGTGGCTGATAGCATGAGTACCTTTGTAGGGACACCAGACCTTATGATTCGATTCATTAAACGGCTGTATCGATTTTCTCTCCCCTCAGATAAATCATTTTCGCTAGAAGCACCATTTCTAAAATTATGAGACTCATCAATGACAACCAGATCATAAGTATGCCAATTATTTAAGGACAAATCAATTCCATTAGAGTGTCCTTTATCTCTACTGAGATCTGTATGATAAAGCACGTCATAAAGCAAATGTCTATCATAAATTGGATTATTTACATAATCATGACGATACATATTCCAGTTATTTTCTAACTTTTTAGGACAAAGTACTAAAATACGTTTGCCTCGATAAGCATAATAAGTCATGACCGCTAAAGCTGTATAAGTCTTCCCTAGACCAACCGAATCCGCTAGAATACATCCATTAAATTTTTCTAATTTAGAAATGATCGATTTTACTGCATCCTTTTGGAAATCATATAACAGCCCCCAAATCTTACTTTCTTTATAACCAACACCTTCATTGGGTAAAAAATCCTCATTGATATCTTCTAAAAATTCACTAAATAAATTATATAGCATCACATAATAAATGAACTCAGGAGAATGTTCTTTATGAGCTAGGTTTAAATTCTCCAAAAACTCTTCTGTAACATCACGAAAATAATCATCTTCTTCCCAGAGATTATCAAATTCATCTAAATAATTTAAACTAAGTGGTGCATGATAGAGGTTTCTACTCGTTTTAAATAGAGAAGCTTCATATCCTAATTCTTTGCGATCAAAGTTTTTCAAACGGTCTACTGCCACTACATCATCCGAATTTTCAATTCGAATACCATTTGGCATTTCATCTGTTTCAATATTAATCGATTTGAATTGCGCTTTTCTTCGGATCCAATCAGCACATTCACGAGCAATCGCTTTTTGGGTCAGCTCATTCATCAATTTCAGTTCATACTTTCCACCAAAAATCGATTGTTCTCGTTCTTTTTTGGGTATCGTATATTCACGGAAATCTGTTTTGGTTTCATCTGTTATAAAAGTCGGATTTGTAAAAATAAATTTTAACTCTTCAATATTCTCCAATTCCTCTTTCAACTGCTGATAAGCAAACATAGAAAAGGTTGCTGCTGCAATTTTGACTCGACTCTCTGATTTCAATTCTTTCTTTAGCTCATCTCCAAGACGAATTGATCGATTATCAATTTCCATAATCCCTCCCTATTAGACTATTTCTACTATTATATCATTCTTTGCAGATTCAAAATAGACCTTTTTCTTCTTTCTAAAAAAGGAAAGCCCTGCGGCCTTCCTTTGTCTTACTTGCGTTTCTTCTTCGCTTTTTTCATTTTGTTAGCCATACGTTTCATGGACTGTTTCATGGCAAATTCACCGATTTTACCTTTGAGTCCGCCACCAAACATCTGGCTCATATCTGGCATTCCTGCCCCTCCGAGAGCTGACAAGTCAGGCATCCCACCTTGTCCCATCATTCCTTCAAGGGCAGACATATCCATTCCTCCCATATTTGGCATATTTTTAGGAAGGTTGTTTGGATTGATCCCCATCTGCTTCATCATCTTGTTCATATCTCCAGACATGACACCCTGCATGAGCTGTTTGGCCTGATTAAAGTCCTTGATGAATTTATTGACTTCGACAAAGCTATTTCCAGAACCTGCAGCGATACGACGACGACGGCTTGGATTTAACAAATCTGGATTTTCACGTTCTTCAGGTGTCATTGAAGACACAATGGCACGTTTGCGCGCGATCTGACGCTCATCCACCTTCATGTTTTGAAGGGCTGGATTATTGGCCATACCTGGAATCATCTTGAGCAAGTCTTCCATTGGGCCCATGTTTTGCACCTGATCCAACTGATCAATGAAATCATTGAAATCAAAGGTGTTTTCACGCATCTTCTCAGCCATTTCAAGGGCTTTTTGCTCATCGTACTCTTGAGAAGCTTTCTCAATCAAAGTGAGCATATCCCCCATACCAAGGATACGGCTAGACATACGGTCTGGATGGAAGGTTTCGATATCTGTAATCTTTTCACCTGTACCAGTGAACTTGATTGGTTTTCCAGTGATGTGACGAACCGATAGAGCCGCACCACCACGAGTATCCCCATCAATCTTGGTAAGGATGACCCCAGTCACTTCTAACTGAGCATTAAACTCACGCGCAACATTGGCCGCTTCTTGACCAATCATGGCATCAACGACGAGCAGAATTTCGTTTGGTTGAGCCAGTGCTTTCACGTCACGAAGCTCATTCATGAGGAGCTCATCAATCTGCAAACGACCTGCCGTATCAATCAAGACATAGTCATTATGATTGGCTTGGGCTTGCTCCAAACCTTGACGTACAATCTCCACAGCTGGCACTTCTGTTCCTAGAGCAAAAACTGGCACATCAATTTGTTGCCCCAAAGTCTTCAGCTGATCAATGGCAGCTGGACGATAAATATCCGCTGCAATCATCAAAGGACGAGCATTTTCTTCTTTCTTAAGTTTGTTGGCCAATTTACCAGCAAAGGTTGTTTTACCAGCCCCCTGCAAACCAACCATCATGATGATGGTAGGAATCTTTGGTGACTTGATAATTTCTGCCGTATCAGAACCTAAAACGGCTGTCAGTTCCTCATCAACGATTTTAATAATCTGTTGCGCAGGATTAAGTGTATCAATGACCTCATGCCCGACTGCACGCTCACGAACTTTCTTGATAAAGTCCTTTACAACAGGCAAGGCAACGTCGGCCTCAAGCAAGGCCAAACGAATTTCTTTGGTTGCCTCTTGGACATCAGATTCAGAGATTTTTCCTTTTTTACGTAAATTTTTAAAGACGTTCTGCAAACGTTCTGTTAAACTTTCAAATGCCATGTTTCTTCCTCTTATTCTCTATTATCAATGCTTGTTAAAATTTCTATCTGCTCCTGCAGAAAGTCATCCTTGGGATAGCGCTCCAAAATCTGGTCAAAAATTTGACTACGGACAATGTAGTCCGAATACATGTGCAATTTCATCTCATAATCTTCCAGAATCTTTTCTGTCCGCTTGATATTATCATAGACAGCCTGACGACTGACACCAAACTCCTCGGCAATCTCAGCAAGGCTGTAATCATCAGCGTAGTATAGCTCGATATAATTCATTTGCTTATCTGTCAAAAGCGCCGCATAAAATTCAAAGAGCGCATTCATACGATTGGTTTTTTCGATTTCCATAACTTTTATTATACCAAAAAATAGCCTAATCTACCACACTAGGAAGCCAATCCAAGAAGATAGCTAGCTAAATTTGAAAAAGACATGAGACTAGCCCCAAGTAATTTCCAATTGATAGCTGGCAAAGGGATGTCCCTCTTGGTTTTGTAGTTGATAATCTAGCTCAATCTTTTGTCCATCCACTTGATAACGATTCGTTTGGATAACAAACTCCTGCATACCCATAGGTGTCGGAATATAGGCTAAACTATCGCTATCCTTTAGAAAGCGCATAATGGTCTTGGGATTGGAAAATCGGCTCATCACAAGTTCTTGACCATGAAATTTAATAACCACTTTTTCCTTTTCCTCATTATAGAAAAGCAGATAGCTATAATCTCCTTTTTCATGCACTTCCACGTCATAAAGCTGGTCAATCACTTCCAACTGCTCATCAAACTGAATCGTATTTCGCATCCGAATCTTCACATCAAGTCCTCTTTCTTGTCTCTTGTCCTACTATTTTACCAAAAACTCTAGCTTTTTGCTATAATGGTCATATGAACGAAAAAGTATTCCGTGACCCAGTTCACAACTACATCCATGTCAATAATCAAATCATCTATGACTTGATTAATACAAAAGAATTTCAGCGTTTGCGTCGTATCAAACAACTGGGAACCTCCAGTTATACCTTCCACGGTGGGGAGCACAGCCGCTTCTCTCACTGTCTAGGAGTCTATGAGATTGCACGACGCATCACAGAGATTTTTGAAGAAAAATATCCTGAAGAATGGGATCCTGCCGAGTCTCTCTTGACCATGACCGCTGCTCTCCTACATGACCTTGGACATGGTGCCTACTCCCATACTTTTGAAAATCTCTTTGATACAGACCACGAAGCCATTACTCAGGAGATTATCCAAAGTCCTGAAACGGAGATTCACCAAGTCCTGCTACAAGTGGCGCCAGATTTTCCAGAAAAGGTTGCCAGTGTCATAGACCATACCTACCCTAACAAGCAGGTCGTGCAACTCATTTCTAGTCAGATTGATGCAGACCGCATGGACTATCTCTTGCGCGACTCCTATTTTACTGGAGCATCCTATGGGGAATTTGACCTGACTCGCATCCTCCGAGTCATTCGTCCTGTCGAAAATGGTATCGCCTTTCAGCGCAATGGCATGCATGCCATCGAAGACTACGTCCTCAGTCGCTACCAGATGTATATGCAAGTCTATTTCCACCCTGCAACACGTGCCATGGAAGTTCTCCTACAGAATCTTCTAAAGCGCGCCAAGGAACTCTATCCTGAAAAAAAAGATTTCTTTGCCCGAACTTCTCCACATCTACTGCCATTCTTTGAAAAAAATGTGACCTTGTCTGACTATCTGGCTCTGGATGATGGTGTGATGAATACCTACTTCCAGCTCTGGATGACCAGTCCTGACAAGATTCTCGCAGATCTGTCGCAACGCTTTGTCAACCGCAAGGTCTTTAAATCCATTACCTTTTCACAAGAGGACCAAGACCAACTCGCTAGCATGAGAAAATTAGTTGAGGATATCGGCTTTGACCCCGACTACTATACTGCCATTCATAAGAACTTTGACCTTCCTTATGATATCTATCGTCCTGAATCTGAAAATCCGCGAACACAGATTGAGATTTTACAAAAAAATGGAGAACTGGCCGAACTCTCTAGCCTGTCTCCTATCGTCCAATCCCTTGCTGGTAGCCGCCACGGAGATAATCGTTTTTATTTCCCGAAAGAAATGTTATACCAAAACAGTATCTTTGCTAGCATTACCCAGCAATTTTTACACTTGATTGAGAACGATCATTTTACCCCAAATAAAAACTAGAAGAGGAAATTTATGAGTATTAAACTAATTGCCGTCGATATTGACGGAACCCTAGTCAACAGCCAAAAGGAAATCACTCCTGAAGTCTTTTCTGCCATCCAAGATGCCAAAGAAGCTGGTGTTAAAGTCGTGATTGCAACTGGCCGCCCTATCGCAGGTGTTGCCAAACTTCTGGACGACTTGCAGTTGAGAGACGAGGGTGACTATGTCGTGACCTTCAATGGTGCCCTTGTCCAAGAAACTGCTACAGGTCATGAGATTATCAGTGAATCCTTGACTTATGAGGATTATCTGGATATGGAATTCCTCAGCCGCAAGCTCAGTGTCCACATGCATGCCATTACCAAGGACGGTATCTACACTGCCAATCGCAATATCGGAAAATACACAGTGCACGAATCAACCCTCGTCAGCATGCCTATCTTTTACCGCACACCTGAAGAAATGGCTGGCAAGGAAATCGTCAAGTGTATGTTTATCGATGAACCAGAAATTCTCGATGCTGCGATTGAAAAGATTCCAGCCGAATTTTACGAACGCTACTCCATCAACAAATCTGCTCCTTTCTACCTCGAACTCCTTAAAAAGAATGTGAACAAAGGTTCAGCCATCACTCACCTAGCTGAAAAACTCGGATTGATCAAAGATGAAACCATGGCTATCGGTGACGAAGAAAATGACCGTGCCATGCTGGAAGTCGTTGGTAACCCAGTTGTCATGGAAAATGGAAATCCTGAACTCAAAAAAATCGCCAAATACATCACTAAAACAAATGACGAATCTGGCGTAGCCCATGCCATCCGAACATGGGTACTGTAAAATAATTTGAATATAGAAAAAGCACTCCATAAGTTAGAGATAATGTACTGACCCCAAAAGTTAGACAGAAAAAATCTTACTTTTGGGGTGCAGTTCAAGATTCAGTATTTTTGGTCTATAGTTCTATCCCCTTAATAATTATTAAATCTGAAAAAGGTAGTACATTATGTAAAACCTTTTTCAATTTTTTATTTTACTACGAATTAATATTATTTTTTCTAATGATAATTAATCCACTAATCTTCCTTTATAAATATTGCAGTTCTTTTCTTAGTTAGCTTTTTTTCATAACTCTTTATAAGAATAAGCAATAAACTACTTAGTAATCCCAAAATAACTAGACTTAATCTCGGGTTTAAAAGCCAATTAAAATAAGCGACCAATATCCCTCCAAAAGGTGCAAAAATGGTAGCTATTACAAAAGAACTAGAAAGTATCTTTCCAATATTATACACAGTACTTTCTTGTTGCTGTATTGTTGTAATCGAAACAGAAGCTATTGTAATTAATCCACTCAAAATTGAATAACAACTTCCAAATCCAGCAATTGAGTAAACAATCCCAACAAGACTATTTGATAATTTTAATTACGTCCATTTTTTTCTCTCATTAATTGGACATAGCCCTTTGTTTCTATTTTTGAATTTAAAAACGAGAACTCTCCGCACATTTTCTCATAAAAATTATTATAATCTTCTTTTGAAAAATCTCCTAAAATCTCTATCTCAAGATAAAATCCAAGACCATCAATCTTATCTAGATTAATCGTTTTATTTTCTAATGCATCATGATAAGTCTTTCTATGTTTACTTATTGTGAAAATATTTGAAAATCCATCTTGCAAGATATTCCTTACAAATTCTAATTTTTCAGATTCTAACTCTATTTCACTTTCACTCCACATTCCTTGTTTTATCGTATCTTTTCTTGTAAAAACACTTGCTCTATTATCATCTTCTTGGCGAATTCTGTAGATAAAGCTACCTACCTCATCATTTTCAAATTCTCTTCCTTTTGTTTTAAAATATTTATCAACTTGCTTATTTTCACACTTAAATTTATAAGATTTTTCTAAATATGAAATAGCATTATTATAATCCCTCTCATCGTTGAGTTCAAATCTAACTTCTAATTCATTCATTAATTTTACCTCTCAATTCTTCAAAGGCTGAAGTCTCTTTACATTCACTCAGTCTATAGTAAGTTTCTGTAGATGTTTTATGGACAAAAAGCCTAATATTTTCTTGCACTCATTTTAGCACTTAGATGTTATTATGTCAATTGTTTTTATAATATTCTTTATTTATTTTTGTTAAATACATATTTGTATCTTTTTAGATTAAAAAAACGATGCTTAATTGAACATCGTCTTTACTATTCTGTTATATCTGCAATGTAATGTTCGATTTTAAGAGCCATTGACATATTCCCATCAAGCTTATACAGGAAATAAGCCGTTTTAAAGTAATCTTTTACTGCAACTTTAGAAGAAAAATTCTTACTGACATTTCCCATCAATAAATACAAATCAGCCAAAAGATACGTTGTTCTATACGTCTTACATTGCTTTATCGTATCTGTGATTTTAGTAATAGCCTCTTCAGTATTATTCTGCAACCATAGATAGCGACAAACATTATAATTAAATTTAATAGAAAGGTTTAATTCTTCGATTGTGTTTAACTGGAGTTGATTTACTTGATACTCTAACTTTTCTCTAATTTCATTAAAACTCTCTAAATCTTCAATGTCATAATAAAAATTGAATAGAGTATTTGCAACTTGAAGGTAGATCAGGTCAGTTACCTTTAACTGAGACAGTACCTTCTCCAATCTTGCCACAGCCTCCTCTTTTTGCCCATAAAAATAAAAATCTATAAGAGATTTTATCCACTCCATATAAAACTTATCTACTAGAGACAAGCGATGTACCTTTACACTCTCTAATTCATATATATATTTCAAAGACTCATAATTTCGATTTGTGATAAATGTCTGGGCTAACTTTTTAAACTCTGATAGCTCATCAATCTCTTCTCCAATCTGCTCATTAAAAAAATAATCTATACTAACTTTTAACTTCTTAGATAGAGCATATAAAAAGTCGGCTCCTGGAGTAAATTCTCCATTCTCTAATCTGCTAATCTGTCCCTGTTTACATATCCCCTCAGCCAATTCTCGCTGAGACATTTTTAATTCTTTGCGTCTATTTTTTAATCTTGTTGATAATAGTGTACCCACATTTGCATTTTCCTTTTCTATTCGATTTCAATTTCAATTGTAACATGATTAAATTTTAAATACAAATTAATAAACCAAAAGATACAAATTATAGATAAATAATGGCTAGGTATGTTATTTTTGAAAACCTATCCCTTCTTCTTTTGAAATTTTCTTACTCAAACTATTGATAAAACTATTAACGTTAAATGTACTAGATGTTAGACTATCATGTTTAAATTTTGTTATTAATATATTTAACAGAACACAAATAGTCTTTTACAACATATCAAATTCAGGGGAATAATAACGATTTTCCCCATTTTTTAGGCTCTCTATTTCATAACAATCAATTCATTTTATCACATACCTTAGCCCGAAAAATCCACACCCAATCTTTTTGAAAGCTGTTTAAAGCTTTGTACTTGCTTTCTAAGTTCATAGAGCTGAACCTTAACCTCATTTGTCCAATTCCATAATAAAAATAAGGACATTCTAACAAAGGAAGTCCTTATTTTTTAACTAATAGATGTCAAAGTTACTTTGCTGATCCACTTTATCTGTACTCATTGATCAAAATATAACTTTTGCTCAAAATTTGGTCAAAAAAGACAAAAAATACTAAATTATTTTTAAAAATGAACTTGTGATAATTGCCTTCAAATAAACATTTTGAATTTTCTTTGTCTTTCTTTACATTTCTAAAAATGCCCCCTGCAGGAATCGAACCTGCAACTACTCCTTAGGAGGGAGTTGTTATATCCATTGAACTAAGGGAGCTAGATAAAAACTCTGCTGAAAAAGCAGAGTTTTTTAGTCGAATTAACGACGGATTTCTTTGATACGAGCTGCCTTACCTTGAAGAGCACGCAAGTAGTACAATTTCGCACGACGTACTTTACCGTAACGAACAACTTCGATTTTTTCAACACGTGGAGTGTGGATTGGGAAGATACGCTCAACACCTACACCGTTAGAGATTTTACGAACTGTGTAGTTTTCTGAGATACCAGCACCTTTACGTGCGATAACAACACCTTCAAAAATCTGGATACGTTCACGGTTACCTTCGACAACTTTCGCGTGTACACGAACAGTGTCACCAGGACGGAATGATGGGATATCTGTACGAAGTTGACCTTCAGTCAAGCTTTGGATTAATGGATTCATTTTATTCTCCTATCTTTGTCAATCTTGAGGAATCTTCCTCAGCGGATAAACTGTATTTTTGTGCGTCCATTACACACAAGATACAGTTTACCAAATTTCCACAAAAAAGTAAAGAAATTTATAGCAGAATTCCTAAAAAAATCGCTATTAAACCACCTAGGTAGGTTAAGGCTAGGTAGCTATAAAATACCTTCTTATCACTTAACAGTCTTTGAAGTTCGTCATTCAAGGTCGAAAAAGTTGTCAAACCTCCACAAAAACCAGTTGCTAGCATAGCATAGACTTCCTTAGACTCCACATGATTGTAGAATAATCCAATCAAAAAACAACCTAGAAGATTGGCTATGAGCGTTCCGAGTGGCAATTTAGAAGCTTGATTATAGCGGGAAAAGAAATACCGTACGAGCGCTCCTAAGCCACAAGCAATTACAAGATAGACGATTACCATTTCTTCCTCCCTAGACAATAGGCCAAAAGTAGGCCTCCACCAATGCTCAAAAGCAAATACAGGACTAAACTAAGATAACGCCCTGTATCAAGCAGTTTCACAGCATCAAGCATGAGACTGGAAAAGGTTGTCAAACCACCACAAAAACCTGTACCCAGTGCTAAAATAACGCCTTTGCTGGTTCCCTTATAGACTAAATAGCCCTTAACAAGATAAACCAGGCAGAAAATGCCTAGATAGTTAACTAGAAGGGTTCCCCAAGGGAAATCTGGACTGGCTGGTAACCAAGTGGAAACTAGATAGCGGACAAGTCCGCCCAACATAGCAGCTAGAAAAATCCCTAGCGGATAAAATGGTTCTTTTTTCATTTGATATTTTGATCCTGATAATCACGCGAACGTTTGAGTATGTCCGAAAATGTTGCGACAATAGTCTCCTGATAGCGCTTGTCCTCTACACGACTTCTAACCTTTTCAAAAATAACTTCTTCTCTCTTGGTATCTAAAATCGGTTTACCCGAAGCTTTCTTATAAGCCACAACCCCTTCAACTAAGTGCATTCGTTCTTCTAGAAGTTTAACAATTTGGTCGTCGATTTGATCAATTTCTTGGCGAATAATATCTAAATCCATACAGTCTCCTCCTTTATTTGAATTATTGTATCAAAAAGCCATCAAATAGGCTAGTAAAATCCCAACTCACGATAAGAAAAATGCACTGATTGATTACATCAGTGCACTTTTGTGCTTATCCTACTTTAGCAGCCAATTCTTCTGCGAATTGTTCCAAGCGCTCAATATCTTCTTCCTCGGCAGAAAGATCAACTTTAACACACTCTGAACCTTTTTCTGCTCCTGTTGACACAAAGACACGGTCAAAGTCATCAACAGCCTTACAGAATTCATCGTAGAAGGTATCTCCTGAGCCGACCACTCCATAGATTTTGCCATTCAAGTTGAGGTCTGCTAGGTCTTCATAGAAGTCCATCATCTCATCTGGCAATTCTCCATCACCATAAGTATAGGTCGCAACGATAGCGATGTCTGCTTCCAAGAAGTCTGAAGCGTCAACAGTTGTACATTCATCAACATCGACATCCAAGCCCAAGTCACGTAATTTGTCTGCTACAATATCTGCAATTTCTTCGGTATTACCGGTCATACTGGCAAATACAATTTTTGCTAATGCCATATCGTCCTCCTCAATTTATCTTTCTCCATTATATCACATCTTTTTCATTTTAAAAATAAAAATTCTTGTGCTACAATGAAATGAGAAAGAATTGAGGTTATTTATGGACATTTGCCATCAAATTTTAGAAAAAATCAAAGAATACGACACGATTATCATTCACCGTCATATGAAACCAGACCCAGATGCCTTGGGAAGTCAAGTGGGCTTGAAAGCTCTTCTCAAACATCATTTCCCAGAAAAAACTATCAAAGCAGTTGGTTTTGATGAACCAACTCTTACTTGGATGGCTGAAATGGATCTCGTTGAAGATCGTGCCTATCAAGGGGCACTTGTCATCGTCTGTGATACGGCTAATACTGCTCGTATCGATGATAAACGCTATAGTCAAGGTGATTTTCTCATTAAAATTGACCACCATCCAAATGATGATGTATATGGTGACCTATCTTGGGTGGATACTAGTTCAAGTAGCGCTAGTGAGATGATTACCCTATTTGCCCAAACAACTCAACTGGCCTTGTCAGATCGCGCTGCTGAATTACTCTTTGCAGGAATTGTTGGTGATACAGGTCGCTTCCTCTACCCTTCTACCACTGCACGGACTCTTCGTCTGGCTGCCTATCTAAGAGAACAGAACTTTGACTTTGCGGCTCTCACTCGCAAAATGGACACTATGAGTTACAAAATTGCTAAACTTCAAGGATACATCTACGACCATCTGGAAGTGGATGAAAATGGTGCAGCTCGCGTTATCCTGAGTCAAGAAGTCTTGAAACAATTCAATGTTACCGATGCTGAAACTGCAGCTATTGTCGGTGCACCTGGACGCATTGACAGTGTGAGTCTCTGGGGAATTTTTGTAGAGCAGACTGATGGCCACTACCGTGTTCGCTTACGCAGTAAAATCCATCCTATCAATGAAATTGCCAAGGAACATGATGGTGGAGGCCACCCTCTAGCAAGCGGTGCTAATTCCTATAGCCTAGAAGAAAACGAAATCATCTACCAAAAGTTAAAAAACTTGCTTAAAAACTGATAAAATACTTGCCAAACTTTTCAGAATCTGATAGACTAGTATGGTAACAATCTATGGCTCGCAAAGAGACCATGGCAGAAAGGAAATATTGCAAAATGAAAAAAGATATCCATCCAGAATATCGCCCAGTTGTCTTCATGGACACAACTACTGGTTACCAATTCCTTAGCGGTTCAACAAAACGCTCTAACGAAACAGTTGAGTTCGAAGGCGAAACTTACCCATTGATCCGTGTGGAAATTTCATCAGACTCACACCCATTCTACACTGGACGTCAAAAGTTCACTCAAGCAGATGGACGCGTGGATCGTTTCAACAAAAAATACGGTCTCAAATAATGATAAAAAGACAGCTTCGGCTGTTCTTTTTTGTTTCTTGAAATCAACTGCTGTTTTCATGTTCCAGACTCATACTCTTCGAAAATCTCTTCGGTAATTTAATGTTAGGGGATTTATACTAACAATAGACTTTTAACCCTAAAATTGATAAAATAAAAAGGAAAATAAGATAAAAGGAAAATAAGATAAAAGGAAACTATAAATCACCATGATGAACATGCAAAAATTGAACATACTGTTTTTAATTTTTGTAAACATCAAAAAGGTTGGTTTAAAAGGATTTTTAAGTCCTTAAGATTTTTTATCCAACACTACTATTCACGCATCCAAGACAAAATCTTGGCAAAAAAATACAGTAGCAAAGAGTACACCAAACTACCACTCATTATGGGCGGTAGTTTTCTTTTCGTCTAAAATAGAGATAAAAAGATAGGTGGTAGCCTTATGCGTTACGGTTATGTTCGAGTATCTACAAAAGAACAAAATATTGATAGGCAATTTTCAGCCTTAGTAGAAAATAAATTATCAAAAGAAAATATTTTTATTGATTACGTTTCAGGAAAAGATTTTGACAGAATGGAATATCAAAAACTATTAGCTACCTTGAAAGAGAATGATGAATTGGTTATTAAATCAATTGATAGGTTGGGAAGAAACTATGATGAAATTTTAGAACAATGGCAATCAATTACTAAGAAAAAGAAAGTGAATATAACTGTTTTAGATTTCCCCTTATTAAACACAAAGAATAGCGATGACAATATCACAGGAAAACTAATATCCGATATCGTTTTGCAAGTTCTATCTTATGTGGCACAGTTTGAAAGAGAACAAATCAAACAAAGACAAATGGAAGGAATACGAGAAGCAAAGAAAAAAGGGAAAAAATTCGGTAGACCAAAATTGCTTGCCCCGGATAATCTCCCTGATGTAATAGCTCAATATACCAAAAAAGAAATAACCTTACGAGAAGGTGCAGACATCTTAGGAGTATCAAAAAGCACCTTTCATAATTGGATAAAAAATTCATAGTTCCTGTCAAAAAACCTAGGATTTTTTGGACAGGAAATACACTTTATTTTAGAACCATTTTCGTTAGAAAAAAGGTTCTAAAATCCAGCATTTTGACCGATTATTATTACACTACCATTCTATCAAGTTTGTCCAAAAAAGTCTAGATTTTAGGACAAACTGATTACTTTACAACAAATAAAAATAGGGGGTATTAAATGAATGCACAAACAAACTAAAAAATTTACACTTGCAACTATCTCAGCTCTATCACTTCTTGGCACTGGAGTCATCACAGCTAATCAAGTATCAGCTAGCGAGAATACGAGTACTGAAAAACAAATAGACGCAACAATTACAAAAGTTGAAATTGATTATTTTGGACTTAGCTTCGAAGGAAAACTTTCAGAGCCACTACAACACGGAGGTGATAACGCTGCTAAGGGAAATGTTACCTTGATTGATAAAGCGACCGGAAAAATTGTGTACCAAAGTCACGATGCTGTCATTTTTAGTGGCTTAACTAAAGATGTCAGTGATCAATTTTTACAACCTTTATTTTATAGCAATCAATTTAAAGGTGATATTTTTGTTTCAGAACAATTTCCAGATGGAACATATATTTTGGAGATGTCTGGAGAAGCTGGTTCGCCTTACGGTGACTTAACTGATACAAGAAAACGTGTCTTTAAAGTTAGAAAAGATGTGACTATCGGAAATCCTTCGACAAATTCAAATACTAACACAACAACTCAATCAGGTTCGAATTCTAATACCTCAGGTAATTGGGTACAATCTGGTTCTCGTTGGTGGTACAAACACGCCGACGGTTCCTATACAACTAATGGCTGGGGAAAAATCAATGGTGTTTGGTATCGTTTTGACAACTCTGGCTGGATGCAAACTGGCTGGGTAAAAGACGGTAGCTGGTACTATCTCGACGGCTCAGGTGCGATGAAGACAGGTTGGGTCAAAGATAACGGTAGCTGGTACTATCTTCAAGACTCAGGCGCTATGAAAACTGGCTGGATGAAGGTATCTGGAAAATGGTACTATGCTTATAACTCTGGTGCATTGGCAATCAATACGACAACCCCTGATGGCTACCGTGTTAATTACAACGGTGAGTGGGTTTAACATACAATAGAAATAGATTAAGGAGACAATTAAATGAACAAAGTGATAAAAATTGAAGATGAAACAGTTTATGTTGGAAAAGGTAATAATGGCCAATTTACTGCAATTTCAAGAAAAAGTTTTGGTTTTGAACCACAAGTAGGTGATTACGTAGAATTTTATCAAAACGGTGATGAGTATATTGTTTCAAAAATAGATAACACATCTCCAGCTACCTCTAGTCAACATTCAAATGGAGTGAGTGATAAATCTAAACTGGCCGCAGCCCTATTTGCCTTTTTTTTAGGAGCACTCGGTGGCTACGATTTTTACATCGGAAATTCTAAACAAGGATACAAGCGTATCGGAATAACTCTGCTAGCTATCATTCCTATTTTAATGCCATTTGTTTTACTAGCAGATGCTATTTGGAATATTATAATTACTATTCAAGTTTTAACTTCCAAAACTGGTAGCAAATGGCACCAAGATGCCCAAGGTTTAGAATTGCAAGATTAAATACATGAAAAAATTATTATTTCTATTCAGTGCCAGTATTTTAACTATCTCTCTTCTAACAGCTTGCCAACCTCAGAGTGAAAACACTCCCTCAGCAAGTTCTGAAGTAACTACTTCTAGTAGCAGTTCATCTACTTCCACATCGGAAGAGAAGAAAACTGACTACACCCTATACAATACTGTCCTTAAAGAATATGCAAAAGTACTAGATGGTTCACCAGCTTCACATACAGAGGTCAATACAGAGGTCAATACAGAGGTCAATTCAAAAGCAAACTTAAAAAATACTTATCCTAACGAATATTCTGGATTACAGTATAGCTTGTATGATTTAGACCAAGACGGTACGGACGAACTTTTGATTGCTCTAAAAACGTATTCTAACTATTACGATTTATTAGATATTCGAACTCTTAAAAATGGTGAAGTTATTCGACTGACCAATGCAGAAAATAATCTGGACTTTATTGGAGAACGCGTTCATTTTAATCCTTTAGAAAACGGCTATTTCCAATTATCTACTCGAGTATCTGCTAATCAAATCCAAGTCAAACTATACAAGTTGAATCAGGATAGAACACGGTTAGAGTTAGTTAGAGAATCAGATACAGAAGAGGGACTGGGGACAAAACCACCTTACCTTGACATAAGGTCTTTCTCTTGGAAATCTGTCACAAGCCTCATAAATGGAGAAATAAGCCTTCCATCAGAAAGTAAAGGAATGGATATTTCTGCAATTCAAAATGGAGATTTTTCTAGTGTCGCAGGAACTTGGAGAAATGGTACAGGTATTGAATTTACTTTCGATAAAAATGGCTTGGTAAGTGATCATTCCAAAGTTTCAATTGAACATGCTAAAGAAACCGACCGCTATCTTAAAGCAAGTTTACTTTCTAAAGCTGGTGGTGCTGGTGGTGCAGCTATTGCCTTTTTACCAGCAGGAATCCCTATAACCATGTCTGTCACCTCTTCTTCAGATAATGGCTATACTGACTCGTCTGATATTACACAAGACCGCTTATGGTTTGGACACCAACTCATCAATGGCAGTACTGAGGGATTTTTCTACAAAGTAGAATAGTGTTAGTAACCCCTTAGACTAGCTCATAAAATATCTGATAACATTTCATAAACACATATAGGATAAATATTCTTATGCTCTTAGAATATCTATCCTATATTTTTATTCCCTTTACATCCCTATTGATACTAAATGAATTCACTCAGAAAAAGATTAGACTTTTAACCCCAAAATTGATAAAATAGGAAAGAAAATAAGATAAAAGGAAACTGTAAATCACCATGATGAACATGCAAAATATGATGCGCCAAGCACAAAAACTTCAAAAACAAATGGAACAAAGTCAAGCAGAACTTGCTGCTATGCAATTTGTTGGCAAATCTGCTCAAGAACTTGTTCAAGCGACCTTAACTGGTGACAAAAAAGTTGTCAGCATTGACTTCAATCCAGCTGTCGTTGACCCTGAAGATCTTGAAACTCTTTCTGATATGACTGTTCAAGCCATCAACTCTGCTCTTGAACAAATCGATGAAACTACCAAGAAAAAATTGGGTGCTTTCGCTGGAAAATTGCCATTCTAATCATAAGAAAAACAAGCATTCAAGAGAATACTTGCCTATCATAGGAGGAACAACTGTTCCTCTTTTTGATTACTAAAAATTAAAGAATTCCATGGCCTGTTTGAAAAGCAATTCAGTATACTCTGGGTCTTCTTGGGCAATGGTAACCTGCTCTTGAATCATTTCCAAGTCATCTGTTATCATGCCGTCTGCACCCAAATGAACTGATTTATCAAAGGACTCTGAACTATTGATGGTCCAAACATACAATTTCTGATCGGTATTCCAAAGCTTGTTGACAAAATTTTCATCCAAGGTTGAATACTCCATAGTATAACCTGTGGCCTTGGTTCTTGGAAAAATACTATTGTAAGGTAGGATGAAATAAACTGGGATTTGTGAATCATAGGACAATACCTGATCAATCACATGGTAGTCCAAGGACTGCATTTGGTGCCCATTCTGCTTAATGATGACTCCATATTTTTCCATAAAGCGTTTCATCATATCTGGACTATCTTTTCGACTTGTTTTAATTTCAATAAGAAGTTTTTGATGCAATTCATTGGCTTTGTTGAGATAAGCATCAAAACTAGACACCTTACTCTGATAGCCATTTTCAGAAATATTAAGTTTGGTTAATTCCTCCAAAGTTAAATCCTGAGGATTGGCATTAACTCCTGTCAAATGCTTGATATTAGCATCATGCATCATGACAAACTGGCCATCTTTTGTTTCCTGAACATCCGTCTCAACAAAGTCTGGTTCTAGTTGGGCTGTCTTTTCTAGCGATTGGACAGTATTTTGGACACCATTCTTATTAGATACTCCTCTGTGAGAAATAACTAAAGGTTTATGTGCAACTGGAGCTTCCAAATAAACATAACCCTCAAGAGCGAAAAAGATACCAGCACAGCCCATCACTCCCCATCTCATCCAGTGGTCTTTCTTTCTCCTTGGTGTGATTTCTAATTCTTCTCCTGTCAAGAATGAAACAAATTTAATGAGAAAGTAAGTCAAGGCCATATAGTGGAAATTCTTAATCAAGACAAAGTTGATAATTCCCAGCACAAGAGATTCCTTATGGGTCAAACCATCCATTAGTGCCTGACTTGCCAAGATTGGAATCAATAAAAGAATGAAAAATAGGTATGTTTTGACGATAATCCAAAGCAAGTTCCAAATATAAAACCAAGAGTGCTTTCTTGTCTTCTCTAGACTGTATCTGACTGCTTCTTTGACTGTTTTCTTCTCAAATAAAAGCTGAGGTAGAGCAAACATGAAACGCACTGAAATGTAAAATAGAAGTAAAGCTAAAATAGTAACCACTATACCTACTAGCCAATACTTGTCTTCCACATAATCAACGATAAAGTCTGGAATGACAATTTTATTTAGGTAGTAAATCTTTAAAATCTTTCGAATCAATGGAAAGAGCATCATGACATAAAAGAAGATAAAGGCTATCTTGGAAAGCGTCACTTGCTTCATAAACAAGAAACTTTGATGAAAGACCTTGCGACTGTACTCTAGCAAGGTTCTCTTTTCATGACATAATAAATGACGAGCACCAATAAAGAGAAGTCCTATCTGGTAATAGGCAATCAGTAAATTAACGATTACCAGAACAAATAAAGCAAGACTAACAAAGGGAGAACCCTTTATAATGGCAAAAATATTGTTGTAGGATAGAAAGAGATAACCTGTCTGACGGAGCAAAAGTCCAGCAATCCAAGAATTTGACGGTAACCATACAAACTCAATCATCATGAAAGTCAAGAAGAAAAGAAAGAGTATTTTATCTAGATTAAAGTATATCTGCTTAAAACCTAGATTTTTAGGTTTTTCAGGTTTCATAGGCACTCCTAGTCAAATAATTGAGACAAGTCCAAGCCTCCAAAAGGATTATTCGAGAGGCTACTTTCTGCCCCTAACAATTCTCTAGCTTGATCCGACTCTAGAAAGGACTCGTAAACACGCGCTGTCATACGAGCATCCTCCAAGCTATTATGGGACTGACCTTGAAATCCAAGAAACGAGGCAACGGTTTGCAATTTGAGATTGGCAATGCCATGTAAATCTGAACTCCGACGTTCAAAGGCTTCATCATACAAATCCACCTTGTACTGCTGGCTGTAGTCTAAACCATGATCCGCTAAAATAGGCAAATCACTTTTAGCAGCATTGTATCCAACCATGGGTAAAGAACCCACAAACTCTTGGAAATCTTTTATGACTTCCTCCACTGGAGGAGCATCTTTTAAGGTCTCGGCTGTAATCCCAGTCAAACCATTGATAAAACTTTTTAGAGGCACACTGGTATGAACATAGGAATCATAGGCATCGATTTCCCGACCATCTCTAAAACGCACTGCCGATACTTGGATCAAGTGTGTTTGTCCTTCGTGCTGATTAAATTCTAAATCGAAAGCAATGTAATCTTCTAATCGTTCCATTTTCTACCTCTCCTATACTGTTATTTTACTTGAGCAACTATACTATTTAGAAACAAAAGAAGCCATCAGGTTAGCATTTAACCTAAACAGCTCCTTGATTATCCTCCAAATAAACGAGCAAAAAAGCCTTTCTTAGTTGATTGGACTTCTTCTTTTGCTTGGTCCAGCTCTAGCTTAAGATTTTCTTGATCCTTCATTGCTTGAAGAGTCAATTGTTGCTGCTGATCGAGTTGTTTGTCTTTCTCAGCAATCTGACGGTCTTTGATACGCATCTGCTCGTCTTTTTCTGATAACTGACGATCCTTGGCTTTTAATTGTTCATAGAGACGAAGAATTTCTGCATTCTTCTCATCAACCAGAATCTCCATCAGTTCACGTTGCTTGACATCTTCACTGACAGGCTCATCTTCAAAAATCGTTTTTTTATAGATTTCTTCTAGCTTAATCAAGCCACTTCTGGTAACGACTGTTACCCCTTTGTCATTTTTATCTGTGTCTTCTTCTGGTAATTCTTTGACACGGTTATTGATTGCTTGGCGAGATAATCCTAAGACCTCTGCAATCTCACTGACGGTCATTTCAATACTCATAATATCCTCTGAAACGTTTTCTAGCTTTTCTTTACTTAAATCTTATCATAAGCTAGAAAAACTGTCAAATTTTCGCTTAATCTAAGGCCTTCAAAAAAGCTAATAAGACTTGGGCAGAGCGACGTCCAGCTTCGATAATAAACTCATCAAAAGAGATGTTTGCTTCATGGTTGGCATTATCACTCATAGCTCGGATGACTAAGACTGGAAGATTAAGGGCATGCGCTGCCTGAGCAATAGCCGCCCCCTCCATCTCAACAGCCAAAACATCTGGAAAATGGGACTTAATCGCTTCTATCTTATCATTTCCTGCGACAAAACTATCTCCTGTAGCAATCAATCCAAGATGCCAGTTCTGGTCCAATTGAGATAGACTCTCTTGAATTTTAGCAACAAAGGTTTTATCTGATTCAAAATAAAGCGGTTGTTGTGCCATTTGTCCATAAGCATAGCCAAATGCTGTGACATCCACATCATGATAGGCTAATTTGTCAGCAATCACAACATCCCCAACAGCAATACCTTCTGCTACTGCCCCAGCTGATCCCGTATTAATCACAGCATCCACTTGAAAATGATCAGCTAAAATAGCTACACTCATAGCAGACATCACCTTACCAATTCCACTTTCTACAAGAACGACTTCATGAGAAGCAATGGTTCCTGTGTGATAGGTATTGCCTAAAACAATTTGCTCCTGGGCATTGTCCAAATGCTGGACCAGATACGCCAGTTCTTCTGGCATAGCCGCAATAATTCCTATTTTCATTTCAATTCCTTTTCTATTACAAAAGTTTCATTGCTAAGACAAGCAAAATTAAGAGAAAGATGACTGCAAATAAAATCTTATTCAACTTAGAATTGAAGACATTTCTCTTGGTATTTTCAATGCGACGGCTTTTATGAATAGACGGTTCGACCTGAATCTTCAAGGTTTCCTGGCTAAAACCATGATCCTTAGGATTGGCATAACCAAAATGGGAAGAAGAGGTTGGTAAAATTTTTGTCTCCTCATCATCTAGCAAAGGAGGACCTGAAATCTTTTCGCCTCTATTAGCTCTTTCAATCATTTCATCCGTTAATAAAGGTTTACCCATACTGACCTCCTCTATTTTTTCTGCAATTCCCAATACTGAACAGCCATAATTGTCTTAGCATCACAGATATGACCTGATTGGATCAATTCCTTGGCTTCCTCTAAGCTCACTTCAAGTACCTCCAAGGTCTCATCCTCATCCTGCGGACGCGGATTTTCTACCTTTGTCAAATCGCTTGCTAGGTATAGTTTTAACTTTTCATTACAAAAGCCAATGGCTGAGTAAAAATCGTACAAGAGTTCTAATTTCCCTGTATAGGCTGTTTCTTCCTCCAGTTCACGAAGGGCTGCTGCCACAGGGTCTGTATTCTCTCCTACTTCCAACTTTCCTGCTGGAATTTCGTAAGAGACAGCCTCGATAGCTTTGCGGTACTGCTTGACCAAGATGAGTTTTTGCTCATCCGTTACGGCTAAAACACAGACAGCTCCATTGTGGAAAATCAAATCCCGTTGGGCAGTTCCCTTACCTTCTGGTAATTCAACCTGATCTTGAACCAGTTTAAAAATTGGCCCTTGATAGATTTCTTTTCGGCTAAGCGTTTTTTCTTCAAATTCCATGATAGGCTCCTACTGATTCTTAGGATGATGAGGGAGGCGAGTCGCATATTCGTCTTTATTGACCTGACGACCACGACCAATTGCAATAGCATCCGCTGGTACATCTTTGGTAATAGTTGAACCAGCACCAACGAGAGAATTGTCACCTAACTCAACTGGCGCAATAATGGTTGAATTTGAACCAACAAAGACATTGTTACCGATGACTGTCTTGTATTTGTTTTTACCGTCATAATTGACTGTAATGGTTCCTGCACCAAAATTAACATGACTACCCACTTCACAGTTTCCGATATAAGTCAAATGACCAGCCTTGGTATTCTCGCCGATAGAAGAGCCTTTCACCTCAACAAAGTTTCCAATATGAACTTGAGTAGCCAGACTTGAACCTGGACGAATGTGGGCGTAAGGTCCGACAGTCACACCATCTGCAACACTGCTTTCCTCAATCATAGAGTTGGTAATGACAACTCCTGCTCCGATAGTGCTATCCACTACATAAGTACCGTTTGTCAAAACAGTCTCAGCACCAATTCTCGTGTGCCCTTTCAAGGTAACATTGGCTTCGATTTGAACTTCAGGAGCAATCTCAACATCAATATCGATATAAGTTGCTTCTGGATTAACAAAGCTAACGCCATTGACCATGTGTTGACGATTGATGCGACAACGCATAACCGACTCAGCAGTCGCAAGTGCCACACGGTCATTTACCCCAAGACTTTCATCAAAATCTTTTAATGTATAAGCACCGACTTTTTCACCAGCTTCACGGAAAATGCCAATGACATCTGTAATATAGTATTCGCCTTGAGCGTTATTGGTATTGATATTTTTCAAAGCCTCAAACAAACGCTCGTTATCAAAAACATATGTTCCAGTGTTGATTTCCTTGATTTGCTTTTCAAAATCTGTAGCATCCTTTTGCTCAACAATACGAAGAACTTCAGCATTGTCATTACGAACAATTCGGCCATAGCCGAAAGGATTATCTGTTTCAGCAGTCAAGATAGTGGCTACATTCTTATGATTGATGTGGAAATCAATCAAGTTTTTCAAGCTTTCACCTGTGATTAAAGGAGTATCCCCTGCAATGACCAAGGTGTGACCTGACAAACCTTCTAGGATAGGCTCTGTCATCATAACTGCATGACCGGTACCTAACTGTTCAGATTGAGTCACAAATTCTGTCTGTCCAGCCAAGACCTCTTCAACCAATTCCGCCTTGTGTCCTACAACTGTTACTGTCTTTTCAGGTTGGATAGCTCCTACACTACGGAAAACATGTTCCAACATAGAAATACCCGCAACCTTGTGCAAAACTTTTGGCAAATCAGATTTCATGCGAGTCCCTTTACCCGCTGCTAAAATAATGGCATAATTTGACATAATCTTCTCTTTTCTCTAGAAATTCCCTTTTATTATACCATATTTCAAATCATTCCGCGCTCTTGAATGAAAAAATGCTCTAAAGTCCTTTCTTAACCCATTTTTTGAGTATTTTTTTTGATTTTTTTTCATTTTTAAGGTAAAATTATGAGATATGAGAAAGAAAATAAATCCGCTTATTTTGTTTGGTTTTTTTGGGATTATGATTTTCATTTTAATCCTGAATCGCCCTCGTTTTGAGGACCATCCTGTAAAAACAAAGTCAAATATCGCGCAAGTAGAAACCCAAGCGCTACACAATATAGATAAACCGGTAATTGATGTTTCTGGTTGGCAGCGTCCTGAGGAAATCAATTACGATACTCTCTCCCAAAACATTTCTGGAGCTATCGTTCGTGTCCATAGTGGCGCTCAGTCTTTAAAAGAAAACGATGCTTCCTTTGTTAATGGGGTAGATAAGGCCTTTAAAACCCATATTACCGAGTTTCAAAAACGAAATGTCCCAGTTGGTGTCTATGCCTTTGTAGCTGGAAAAAGTGTCCAAGAAATGGAAAAGGCTGCTGAAGTTTTTTATAACGCTTCATCGCCATACAGCCCTAGTTACTATTGGCTAGACGTGGAAGATAAAACCATGTCCAATATGAACGAAGGTGTTGAAGCCTTTCGAGCAAAACTAGAATCACTAGGTGCTAAAAATATCGGAATCTACGTCGGGGTCTACTTCATGGAAGAACACAGTATTGATACAGACAAGTTTACCTCTGTTTGGATTCCTTCCTATGGTTCTGACTCAGGATTTTACGAGGCAACTCCAAAAACTGATTTAGATTACGACATCCACCAGTACACATCTAAAGGAAAAATTGCTGGCTTTGACCACGATTTGGACATCAACGTCATTTCTTCCTTAAAAAACAAAGAAGAAACCTTTAGAAAAATCTTTTTAAAACCTTAAAAGCATTTGTTTATCATTTGCTTTTTCTTTTTGTGTTTGATTGTGATACAATATAGTAAGGATTTTTTGAAATAGAAATAGTTGGAGGAACAATATGCTCTCATGGTTAGCACGTGTTATTAAAGGGATTGTCATTGCTCTTGGATTTATCTTACCGGGAATTTCCGGAGGGGTTCTAGCAGCAATCTTAGGAATTTATGAACGAATGATTGGCTTTCTGGCCCATCCCTTTAAGGACTTTAAAGAAAATGTTTTGTACTTTATTCCAGTTGCCTTCGGTATGCTTCTGGGAATCGGCTTATTTTCTTACCCGATTGAATACCTGCTTGAAAATTATCAGGTCTTTGTCTTATGGAGCTTTGCAGGTGCCATTATCGGTACTGTTCCTAGCCTCCTCAAAGAATCAACTAGAGAATCTGATCGAGACAAGATTGATCTAGCTTGGTTCTGGGCAACCTTTATCATTTCTGGATTAGGACTCTATGCCTTAAATTTTGTTGTTGGAACCCTAAGTGCTAGCTTTCTTAATTTTGTCCTAGCTGGTGCACTGCTGGCTCTTGGCATATTAGTTCCTGGCCTTAGTCCATCAAATCTACTTTTGATTTTGGGCCTCTATGCTCCTATGCTAACAGGTTTTAAAACCTTTGACCTCTTGGGAACCTTCTTCCCGATTGGAATCGGAGCAGGCGCAACTCTCATCATTTTTTCAAAATTGATGGATTATGCCTTAAATAACTACCACTCACGCGTCTATCATTTCATCATCGGTATCGTCCTTTCTAGTACCCTTTTGATCTTGATTCCAAATGCAGGAAACGCTGAAAGCATCCAATACACAGGCCTTTCTCTTGTTGGTTATGTCATCATCGCCTTCTTCTTTGCCTTGGGAATCTGGCTTGGTATTTGGATGAGCCAATTGGAGGATAAGTATAAATAATGGCAAAAAAAGTTAAAATCAAAAAAACATTGGTGGAACAAATCCTGTCTAAAGCAGGTATCTCACATCAAGGGATTCAAATCAATGCCCTGGAAGGAGAACTGCCTCAAGCTTATGAACGAGATCAGATTTTCAAAACCTTGGCTCTTTTGGGAGACAAGACAGGACCGATTATCGGAATTGTTCCCATCACTCAACACTTGTCTGAAAAGAAACTAGCCAAAATTTCTGGCAATAAAAAAGTGAGCATGATTCCACAAAAGGACTTGGAAAAAACAACAGGTTATATTCATGGAGCCAATAATCCCGTCGGAATTCGTCAGAAACACAATTATCCCATTTTTATCGATAAGATCGCTCTAGACTTGGATCAAATGATTGTCTCTGCAGGCGAAGTTGGTCACAGCATTATCGTCGCACCGCAAGAATTGGCCAGCTTTGTAAAGGCCGACTTTGCAGATATTTTGGAGGACAGCAAGTAATGAAACTCTACTTTGTCCGCCACGGTCGTACAGTCTGGAACCAAGAAGGACGCTTTCAAGGTGCTAGTGGAGATTCTCCCCTTCTTCCTGAATCCATTGAAACCCTAAAACAACTTGGCCAATATCTCAAGGAAATTCCTTTTGATCAGATTTATTCAAGCGATTTACCTCGAGCGGTCAAATCTGCTGAGATTATCCAAAGTCAACTCAAGTCTCCCTGTCCTTTAGAAAGTGTTCCTAATCTCCGTGAATGGCAGCTGGGAAAGTTGGAAGGTTTGAAAATTGCAACCTTGGAATCTATTTACCCGCAACAAATCAAAGCTTTCCGATCTAACCTTGCTCAATTTGACACTCAAATGTTTGGAGCCGAGTCCCTCTATAGCACCACGCAACGGACCATCCAATTTATCAAATCATTAAAAGATAGTCCAGCTGAGCGTATTCTAATTGTCGGTCACGGTGCTAATCTTACTGCCAGTCTTCGTACTCTTCTAGGTTATAAAGAACCACTTCTTCGTAAAGATGGCGGTCTAGCAAATGCCAGCCTAACCATTCTAGAAACCCATGATTTTGAAACATTTACTCTCGATACTTGGAATGATACTTCCTATCAATAACAGAACTTGATTTTAGCGTCAAGTTCTTTTTAGTTTTTAAAGATTATCCGTGAATTTCTTGGCTATTTATGATAAAATGGGAGTATCGCAAAAAATGACTCATCGTATTCAATTTTGAGTAAAACTAGGAGGATCCCATGTCAACAGAACATATGGAAGAACTAAATGACCAGCAGATCGTTCGCCGTGAAAAAATGGCTGCGCTCCGTGAACAAGGAATTGATCCTTTCGGAAAACGCTTTGAACGCACTGCAAATTCACAAGAATTAAAAGATAAATATGCCGACCTCGATAAAGAACAATTACATGATAAAAACGAAACAGCTACTATCGCAGGACGCTTGGTAACTAAACGTGGTAAAGGTAAAGTTGGATTTGCCCACCTTCAAGACCGCGAAGGTCAAATCCAAATCTACGTTCGTAAAGATGCTGTCGGTGAAGAAAACTACGAAATCTTCAAAAAAGCAGACCTCGGTGACTTCCTTGGTGTCGAAGGTGAAGTGATGCGTACAGATATGGGAGAACTCTCTATCAAGGCTACTCACATTACACACTTGTCTAAGGCTCTTCGTCCACTTCCAGAGAAATTCCACGGTTTGACAGACGTTGAAACAATTTACCGTAAACGTTACCTTGACTTGATTTCTAACCGTGAAAGCTTTGAGCGTTTTGTCACTCGTTCAAAGATCATTTCTGAAATCCGTCGTTACCTTGACCAAAAAGGCTTCCTCGAAGTAGAGACACCTGTTCTTCACAACGAAGCTGGTGGAGCTGCTGCCCGTCCATTTATCACTCACCACAATGCCCAAAACATTGACATGGTGCTTCGTATCGCGACTGAGCTTCACTTGAAACGTCTTATCGTTGGTGGTATGGAACGTGTCTATGAAATTGGCCGTATCTTCCGTAACGAAGGAATGGATGCTACTCACAATCCTGAGTTTACTTCTATCGAAGTTTACCAAGCTTATGCAGACTTCCAAGATATCATGGACTTGACTGAAGGCATTATCCAACACGCTGCTAAATCAGTTAAGGGCGATGGTCCGGTTAACTACCAAGGTACTGAAATCAAGATTAACGAACCATTTAAACGTGTTCACATGGTAGATGCTATCAAAGAAATTACTGGTGTAGATTTCTGGCAAGACATGACTTTGGAAGAAGCTAAAGCTATCGCTGCTGAGAAGAAAGTTCCAGTTGAGAAACACTACACTGAAGTTGGCCACATTATCAATGCCTTCTTTGAAGAGTTTGTTGAAGAAACTTTGATCCAACCAACCTTTGTCTATGGACATCCAGTAGCTGTATCTCCACTGGCTAAGAAAAATCCTGAAGACGAACGCTTTACAGATCGTTTCGAGCTCTTCATTATGACTAAGGAGTACGGGAATGCCTTTACTGAGTTGAACGACCCAATCGATCAACTTAGCCGTTTTGAAGCCCAAGCTAAAGCTAAAGAACTTGGTGACGATGAAGCAACTGGCATTGACTATGACTACATCGAAGCTCTTGAATACGGTATGCCACCAACAGGTGGTTTGGGAATCGGTATCGACCGTCTCTGCATGCTCCTCACTGATACAACAACTATCCGTGATGTATTGCTCTTCCCAACAATGAAATAATCACTTATCCTCTGGCTCTTGTCAGGGGATTTTTCGATGCAAAAAGAGATTGAGGAAAACTCAATCTCTACTTTTCACTTCTTTGGTTGCTACATCTTCTCCAAACCATTTTTGGCTAATTTCTTGGAACTTCCCTTCTTTGTACAGTTGAACAAAGGCTTGGTTTAAAGCTTGTAGTAATCTCTTGTCTGCTGGTCTAACTCCGACTGCAAAGGATTCACTTTCAAATCCTGCTGAAAAGACATTGTAGTCACTTAATATACCTTCAGACTGGAGATAGTAATTAGCATACACTCGGTCAATCAACAAGGCATCAATCCGGTCATTTTTCAAATCAATCAAGGCCTCATTAAAACTCTGGTACTGATTAGCCTTCTGATCTTTGACACGATTTTTCAATAAATCTGGCTGGGCTTCAAAGTCTAAATAACCAGAGGAACCGGCTTGGGCTCCCAAGGTTTTATCCTTCATATCCTCTACTGAACGAATCTGCTGGCTTTTCTTTGCAACCAGAACTTGCTGATTTTCCATATAAGGAATGCTAAAGGCAACCTTCTCTCGGCGTTCATCAGTGGCAGCATAGCCATTCCAAATGGCATCTATGGTTCCATTTTGCAGTTCCGTCTCCTTCATATCCCAGTCAATTGGCTGAAATTGCACCTTGACACCTAATTTTTCAGAAACTGCTTGTGCTAAATCAATATCAAAGCCTGTATATTGGCCATTCTTTTCTTCAAAACCCATGGGTACAAAGGTATTGTCAAAACCAATAGTAATGGTCCCCTGCTCTTGATACTTATCCCAGTTATCCTTCTTTGGATCACTAGCTTTCTGAGTACAAGCCGTTAAAAAGAGGGTCAGGAGCGAAACCAATACTAAAGCAATTTTCTTATTAGTCATTGGCACCTCCTACTTGGGTTCAACCTTGAGAATCTGATCTGCGATATTTTCAGCAAACTGCAAATCATGGGTAACCACAATCTGGGTCATGCCAAGTTCCCTATTTTGCAAGATCAGTTTTTCCACTTCCAAGCGTAATTCAGGATCTAGGGCAGAAGTTGGTTCATCGTAACCTATGATTTCTGGGTCAATCATCATAGCACGCGCCAAAGCTACCCGCTGCTTTTGCCCACCTGATAGTGAGAATGGATAAGCATCTGCATGTCCTGCCAGTCCTAATTGTTCCAAAAGACCTCGCGCCTTCTTCTCTGCCTCATCCCGCTTCATTCCCATGGTTTTCACAGGAGATAAGGTCAAATTATCTAGAACGGATAAATGAGGGAAAAGTTGAAAATCTTGGAATACAAATCCTAGTAGATTGCGCTTCTCAAGTTCGTCCAATTCTAAAGGTTCTCCATTATAAAAGATTTGCCCTGAATCAATGGTTTCAAGACCTGCAAGCATACGTAAGAGGGTTGTCTTACCTCCACCAGAAGGTCCAACGATAGCTAGGATTTGCTTTTCAGGAATCTTTAGACTGAAATTAGACAAAATTTGCTTTTCACCAAAGCCTTTATTGATATTTCGTAATTCTAACATGGCAGCCTCCTATCTATAGTAACTGTACTTCTTCTCAACTTTTTTGGCAAGAATGGTCACAATACCAATCAAAATCAAGTAAATGGCTCCTGCCAAGAACATAGGAACCAGGCTAGCATCACGGTTTGCAGCTGTACGACTAGCCAAGATAAGGTCTGAAATTCCTAGAGCATAGACCAGAGAAGTATCTTTGACCAAACTCATGACTTCGTTAAATACGCTAGGAAGAACAATCTTTGTCACCTGAGGCAAAATAATATAGCGAACTGTGGCAAAAGGACTGAACTTCAAGACCTTAGCAGCCTCATATTGACCGTTAGGAATGGTATCAATCCCTCCACGAAAGATTTCAGCAAAGTAAGCCGCATAATTCAGAACAAAGGCAATGATAGCTGCAGGAAGACGGTCCAAACGAATCCCAATACTTGGAAGCACATAATAAATAAAAATCAATTGCAAGAGCAAGGGTGTTCCTCGCATAATCCAGATATAAATATTAATCAGATGATGGAGGGGCTTCCAATGGACTTGCAAGGCAAAGGCAATCAAAACGCCCAAGGGAATAGAAAAAATCAAGACCAGTGCAAAAACCTGCAAAGTCATGCTTGCACCGCTCAATAAACTCGGTAATATCTCAAACAAATAAGACATACTGCACCTCCTAAAAATAATAGATACTATTATAGCATAAATAAACAAAACAACCAACCATTTTTGTAAAAAAATTCTCTTTAAAAAAGAAAAAACTATATCTATCAAAAATGATTAGATACAGTTTTTAAAAAAATATTCTTACAATCTCTCAAATAGTTCTTGCATTTGCACATCATCTGGAACCAGTTTTAAGTAAGCTTGCGCATTGACTTTTGCTTCCTCAAAGTAGCCCAGTTCACGCAAGAGATAGATATAGTGTTCTAGAAATTCTGGATTGTCTTTCAAATCTCCTGCCAACTCTTGGTAATGCTCATAGGCAGTATCCAAATCGTCCATCTCTTGATAGGAACGAGCAATCATCCACTTGGTCAAAAGATTTTCTGGCTCCTCACTTTGCAAGTCTAGAATATCCTCATAACGCTCCTGCTCCAGATAAATAGTTGCTAGACGGAGTAAGATTTCTTCCGTATCCTCAGCATCTTCTTTAGCAGTAAGGAGGTAGTTTTCTGCACTACTGGCATCATGCAGTTCATAAGAGAATTGTGAAGCAGCTAGCAAGAGGCGAGTTTCAAAGGGATTTTTCTCTAAGCCTTGCTTAGCGATACGCAGGGCTTCTTGAACTTGATGTTCCTTATGTAAGGCCTGACTGTAACCATACTCATATCCTTCAAAATCAGGTGAAATGGTATCAAGCTGCTTAAAGTAGAGGACAGCTTTTTGGTATTCTTCTTGATCAAAGTAAAGACTGGCCAACTCAAAAGCTGTTAGGTCATCGTATTCTAACTCCAGGGCTTTTTCTAAAAACTCTGTAGCTGTTTCAAATTTCCCCAACTGGGCATAGGCAAAGCCAATCCGTTGATAGGTAGAAATGCCTGTTTGCTCATAAATAGTACGATTATCTAACTGGGCATAGCCTTGAATGGCCTCTTGATAATTTTCCAACTCACTATCCAACTCTGCCAAGCCCAATATCAAGAGAGGATCCTCTGAGTAAGTCAAGGCCTCCAATAATTTCTCACGCGCCACATCTGTCAAACCTTCCAGCTGGTAGAGGTCTGCTTTAAGAGCCAAAGCCGAAACATACCAGTCACTGTCAGCTTGGATTTCCTCTAGATAGGCAAAGGCTTCCTCAATTTGACCATCCTCGCTAGCAATAGCTGCTAGATTAAGATTAACCTCTGGAAAGTCCTCTACAATTTTCAGGTAAATTTCCTTGGCCTGAGGATAGAAACCAATTCCTTCTAGATAAATCGCTAATTCATAAAGAAGGTCACTTGGATCATTTTCTAAAGCTTTGACGAAATAGTGCTCAGCCTTGGTTAAATCTTGCTCCTCCAAAGCCTGTAACATCTGTTGACTATTGTTCACTCTTGACTTCCTCTCTCTCTACTTCATATAGGCCACTAACTACCTTATACCATTCGAAAATGGCTGAAATGACAACCTTAGCAGAAGCATAAACTGGAATACCGAGTAAAACTCCCCAAATGCCAAACATGGATCCTGAAGTTAACAAAACAAAGAGAACATTAATAGGATGGATGTTTAATTGACTGCCCAAAATCAATGGAGAGACAAAACGACCTTCAATAGTTTGTTCTACGATAAAGACAATCACTACTTTCAAAAGCATGACTGGACCAGCAATCAAGCCCAATACTAGGGCAGGAAGCATGGCTAGGAAGCTACCAAGATAAGGAACCAGATTTAGAATACCTGCAGTAACACCTAGCGTAACCGCATAGCGTAGACCAATAATCTTGAAAAAGATGATAAACATTACTGCTACAATAATAGCTACTGTCACTTGCCCTCGAACATAGTTAGACAACTGCTGATTCACATCTGATAAAACTTGTCCAACAGGTTCTTTCAATTTCGTTGGCATGAATTGGGTCAAATAGTGACGTAGGCCTTTCCCATCACGTAAGAGATAAAAGAGCATGAACGGAACGATAATCAAGGCAACAATCACTTGAGAAGCCCCGCTAATAAAGGCGCTCACCCAATTGACTGCCTGAGAAGAAACTTTACTTGCCCAAACTGTAGCCTGACTTGAAAAGTTTGTCAAAACTTGTTCTAACTGAGGTCTGAAATCATCTGGTAAACGCTTAGTTACCAAATCATCAATAACTCGATCAGCATCTTCGAGGTAGATTGGTACATTTCTTGCAAATGTTAAAACTTGACGTTGCAGATTTGGAATAGCGACTGCCAAGCCCCAAATGATAAAGAGAGCGATAATGACAAAGACAATACTGATGGCTATGACCCGATTAATCTTATGCTTCTCCATCCAATCAACAATAGGATTTAATAAATAGTATAGTAAACCAGATAGAATGACTGGCAACATCACGACTGCCAAAAAGTCTAAAACAGGTGAAAATAAAAAACTAATCTTACTTAAAATAAAAAGATTGAGTCCCAATAATAAAGTTACCAAAAATACCGTAATGGCCTTGTTATCCAAAAACCACTTGAAAAACCAAGATAGGCTAAAATGTTTCTCTTTTTGCTCCATAAATACTTCCTTTCTATTGTTCTCTCATTATACCATTTTTAAATCAAAATAACTCTTTTTTAAAGTGCTTACATGGAGACATCGACATAAAAAATCCCCTCAAAAGAGGAGATTTGATTAGTCTTGAATATGACGGTCTAAGTTCTTCTGATAATCAGCATTGGATTTGGCTTTTTCATCAGCAAATTTCTTGCGGAACTCATCCATTTCTTTAGAAGTGACAATCTTATCTTGGAGTTTAAGATATTTATAACTGTTGTCGCCTGTTTTGTCACCAACCCAACCATCAGCACCACTGCCTAATACTTTCTTCGTTACAAGCATTTGGGCACCGTCTGAGTGTACAGGAATAACCAGAGCACTATCTGTTAACCAAGCTTGCGCCTTAGCATATTTAGAATAACGTTTTTGCAGATCTATTTTTTCACTATTTGCATCATCAATCAATTCTTTGTATTTATCCAATCCAACTGTTTTAATGACTGGATTGTCTGTTCCTGGTGCTACACCAAGAGAACTGAGGACACTTGGACCTGAAGTTGGATCAAATACATCTAGATAGGTTGATGGATCTGCATAATCCGGACTCCAACCACTATTAACATTAATGTCCCAATCAACATTATTATTTGATGTCGCTAGAACAGTCATGCTTCCCAATTCATCATCAGAAACTTGTTGAATATCAACAACTACATTTTCAGAGCCGATGGCTTCTTCAATTGATTGTTTATAAGACTGAGCTTGATGAATAAAATCTGTCTGAGTAGATGAAACTGGAAGATCTAAATGAATAGGAAACTGTACTCCATCAGCTTGAAGAGTTTTCTTAGCAGATTCAAACTTAGCCTTAGCCTTGTCTACATTATGAAGTGAATCTTGGGCATCATCAAGACTGACATCTTTCCAGACATTATCCAATTTATCCAATTCTGTCTTAGTAACTTGACCAAATGTTTGATCTCCTACTTGTACAAATGTTGGAGGAGTGAAACTTGTACGTAACTTACGAGGCGCTACTTCATCTCCAAACACCTGAGAAACAGCTGCTTTACGATCTGCAGCAAATGCCAAGGCTTGACGGAACTCTTTATTTAAAAGTGCTTTCTTAGTAGAGGTTTTTTCTGCATCACTTGTTTTAGCAGTATGATTGTATGACACACGATCAATATTAGTAGACATATAGAAGACGCCACCTCTTTGTTGACCATATACAATATTATCCTTGTACTTTTCTTTTAGACGTTCATAGTTGGCAGAGTTTTTAAAGAGTGGAGCTGCTGGATAATGTCCCTCATCAAAACCTCGTCCTAGGGAGTCTGCATCTTGACCATCAAAGAAGGATAACTTGATATCATCAATAAAGACATTCTGCTTATCCCAGTAGTTTTGGTTTTTGGTCATTTCGATAGAAGATTTCGAAGTAAGGCCCTTAAGAAGGAAAGCCCCATTGTAGAGAATGCTCGTTACATCAGTAGCCTTACCGAAATCATCTCCTTTAGAAGCCAAAAAATCTCCACTTACTGGAGCTAGAACTCCCATCGTTGTCTTAGAATTCCAGAAAGATTCTGGATGATTCAAAGTGTAAACAACAGTATAATCATCTGTTGCTTTTACACCTACTGTTGAGAAATCTGTTGTTTTCCCATTTACATAGTCATCCAATCCTTTGATAGAATCCTGTACGAGATAAAGAGCCTGTGATTTCTTATCTGCTGCATGTTTCAGACCAGTTACAAAGTCTTGAGCCTTGACTTCACCATACTCTTCCCCCTCATTTGTATACCATTTGACGCCCTGACGGATTTTATAGGTATAGGTTAAACCATCCTTAGAAACAGTCCAATCTTCTGCAACTGATGGAACTAAATTTCCATATTGATCATTTTCTAGTAATCCGTCAATAACATTACCTGTAATCTGTTTAGTGCTGACATTCCCAGAAACTGTATAATCCAAAGTAACAGGATCTGATGTAAACACATAAGCATAAGTCACTGGCTTAGTAGCATCCTTATTACCATTACCAGATGAACACGCTGCTAGAACGGCAGTAGACAAAACTGCAATTCCAGTCGCTAAAAAAACTCGTTTTTTCATAGTAAGGACTCCTTTAAACATTTTATGAATTCATTATAGCACTTTTAAGAAGAAAAGTAAGGAAAACAATCTCAATGTTATTATATTTTTTAAAAAAACAATCAATTATTTTTTTAAAGTGCTTACATACCATTGAATTGTACCGCATATCATATTGTGAATCTATTTTGTGATATAATAGTATTATCTTTATAAAGAGGTATAGTCATGAAAGAAACTGTTTATTTTGGAACTTACACACGTCGGACTTCCCAAGGGATTTACAAGGCAGACTTTAATACAGAAACTGGGCAGCTTTCAAATCTAGAACTTTTTGCAGCTGAACCAAGTCCAACCTACCTTGCCTTTGACCAGCACCAACATTTATACACTGTTGGTAGTCAAGATGATAAGGGGGGAATTGCAGCCTATCAAACTGATGGAACCTTATTAAATCATGTCGTGGAAGAAGGAGCTCCCCACTGTTATGTTGCCGTTGATGAAAAGCGTGATTTGGTGTACGCGGCAAACTACCACAAGGGACAGGTACTTGTTTATAAACGCAAGGAAGATGGCAGTCTTCTACTTAGTGATGTAGATCAACACAGTGGCCAAGGTCCGCATGAGAATCAAGCTTCTCCCCATGTTCACTTTACAGATTTAACACCTGACCACTATCTAGTGACCTGCGACTTAGGTACTGACCAAGTCATCACCTATAACCTTGATCAAGAAGGGAAATTATCTAAGCTCTATACCTACAATAGTATTCCTGGAGCTGGTTCTCGTCATATTGTTTTCCATAACCACTATAAAATCGCTTATCTCATTTGTGAACTCAATAGCACTATTGAAGTTCTAATCTACGATGGTGTTGGTGAATTTGAACGCATGCAGGTCATTTCAACTCTACCAGACGGTTATGAAGGCTTTAATGGTACTGCTGCTATTCGTCTCTCTAAAGATGGTAAATACCTCTACGCTTCTAACCGTGGTCATGATTCTATCGCAGTATATACAATTCTTGCGGACGGTAGCTTAGAGTTGTTAGAAATCGTTCCGACTCATGGTCAGACTCCACGTGATTTTGATTTGACACCAGACCAAGAATTTGTCATTGCTGTCCATCAGGACTCTGACAATGCAACCGTCTTTAAACGCAATCCTGAAACTGGTCGTCTAGCAGAACTTTCTAATGACTTCCATGTACCAGAAGCAGTCTGCATCAGTTTTGCCCCTTAAGAAACCATAAAAAATGAACTTGAGTTACCAAGTTCATTTTTTTCTTATAGTCTATTTCCGACATTAATACGGTTAATGGCGCGTTGCAGTGCAATCTTCGCACGACGTTCTTGGTCAATCAAGTGTTTGTCTTGTGCTTCTTCAATTTCACGCTCTGCTCGAAGTTTGGCACGTTCTGCGCGACTAACGTCGATATCACGAGCACGTTCTGCAGAGTCAGCAACGATTGTGATAACACCATTAGCAACTTCGATAACGCCTCCGTTCACTGCAATCCAGTTCACGTGATTTTCATCATCTAAACGTTTAACCTTAACCTCATCAACTGCTAAAACTGCAATCATATTTTCATGTCGTGGCAAGATTCCCATCTCACCATCCAGAGTTCGAACTGATACATAGCTGGCATGGTGATCATAGACGAGACCATCTGGTGTCACGATCTGGACAGTTAACTGAGCCATAGATCACCTCTTAAAATCCCATTTTTTCAGCTTTTGCAATCACATCTTCGATAGAACCTACACCACGGAAGGCATCTTCTGGCAAGTGGTCGTGTTTACCATCAAGGATTTCCTTAAAGCCACGAACAGTTTCAGCAACTGGAACATAAGAACCAGGCTGACCAGTGAATTGTTCCGCAACGTTGAAGTTTTGTGACAAGAAGAACTGGATACGACGGGCACGAGCAACCAAGGTCTTTTCTTCATCAGAAAGCTCATCCATACCAAGGATAGCAATGATATCTTGCAATTCATGGTAACGTTGAAGAACACGTTTTACTTCAGCAGCAACTGCATAGTGCTCTTCTCCAACAATCTCAGGTGCCAAGGCACGTGAGCTTGAAGCAAGTGGGTCAACGGCTGGGTAGATACCCAATTGTACCAACTTACGTTCCAAGTTAGTTGTTGAGTCCAAGTGAGCGAAGGCTGTTGCTGGCGCTGGGTCAGTATAGTCATCCGCTGGCACATAGATAGCCTGGATAGAGGTTACAGAACCCTTTTTAGTTGATGTAATACGCTCTTGCAATTGACCCATTTCCGTAGCAAGTGTTGGTTGGTAACCAACGGCTGACGGCATACGACCCAAAAGAGCAGATACTTCTGAACCAGCCTGAGTGAAACGGAAGATATTATCGATAAAGAGAAGCACGTCTTGGCCTTCTACATCACGGAAGTATTCGGCGATTGTCAAACCAGTAAGGGCAACACGCATACGTGCTCCTGGTGGCTCATTCATCTGACCAAATACCATGGCTGTTTTCTCGATAACACCTGATTCTTTCATTTCCCAGTAAAGGTCGTTCCCCTCACGAGTACGTTCCCCAACACCAGTAAATACTGAAATACCACCGTGTTCTTGGGCAATGTTGTGAATCAATTCTTGGATTAAGACGGTTTTACCAACTCCGGCACCACCGAAAAGTCCAACTTTACCACCTTTAAGGTAAGGGGCAAGAAGGTCGATAACCTTAATCCCTGTTTCAAGGATTTCAGAAGAGGTAGACAACTCATCAAAAGTTGGAGCTTTTTTATGAATTGGCTGACGCTCTGCATCTTCTGTAAAAGGAGCTTCCAAGTCAATGGTATCTCCCAAAACATTGAAGACACGTCCCAAAGTTTCTTTACCTACTGGTACAGAGATTGGACGACCTGTGTCCAATACTTCCATTCCACGAGTCAAACCATCTGTTGATTCCATGGCGATAGTACGAACCATACCATCTCCCAACTCCAAGGCTACTTCAAGGACGATTTTTGTTTTTCTTTCGTCATTTTTGTAGACGACAAGTGCATTGTTAATCTCAGGAAGTTTTTCCCCTGCTGCAAACAAGACGTCTACAACGGGTCCGATAACCTGAGCAATTTTACCTGAACTCATCTCCTTCTCCTATTCTATATAAGATACTGTCGGTCCCTAGCTTAACTAGGTCCTAAGTTCATTTTCATACGAGCTGGACTAGTGCCTATTCTAGGGCACTAGCTCCTGCTACGATTTCTGTAATTTCTTGTGTAATCGCCGCCTGTCTGGCACGGTTATACTGAATTGTCAAATCATTAATGACTTTTTTAGCATTATCTGTCGCTGTTTGCATGGCTGTCATACCCGCAGCATTTTCGGCTGTCTTAGCGTCGATAATAGCACCATAAATCATACTTTCTGCAAACTGAGGCAACAACTGCTCCAAAATTTCTTCTCGACTAGTTTCCAATTCAAAGGTCAAGCTGTAACTGTCATCCGCTTCATTTGGATCCAAGTCAACAATCGGAAGCATTTGCTCCACACGCATTTGACTAGTTAGCGTATTGACATGGTGGTTGTAGCAGACATAGAGTTCATCAAAAAGTTCATTTTGATACATTTCAACTGTTTTTGAAATAATCTTACGAACTTCATCAAAGCTAGGTTGATCCGCCAAGCCACGTAGTTCATAAAGTGGTTGAATACCACGAGCCTTAAAGAAATCAGCTCCCATTCCACCGATACAGATCATTTCAAAACCTGTACCGTCTGGATGGTATTCTTCTTTCAACTCCATAACGGCTTTCAGAATAGAGGAATTATAACCTCCAACTAAACCACGGTCTGAAGTGATGACGATATAGCCTGTCTTCTTGACAGGACGGCTAATCAACATCGGATTGGTTGAGCCACCAGATCCATTACCATGAAGAATATCTGTCAAGAGCTTGCGAACTTTCTGAGCGTAAACTTGGAAGTTGCGAGCAGCTTCTTCAGAGCGACCTAGCTTAGCAGCTGATACCATTTGCATGGCATTAGTGATTTGACTCGTATTTTTTGTTGAGGCGATTTTTGTTTTAATATCATTTAGAGATACTGCCATCTGACACCTCTATTCTTATTGGAAGCTGGTTTGATTGAGAAACTCTGTAATCGCAGCATCCAAGACTGCTTCTTCTGGCAAGTCTTTTGTATCACGAATGGTTTCCAAAATCTCTGGATGTTGAGCATCAAAGAAAGCATGGAACTCTTCCTCGAAACGAACAATTTCATCTACAGGAACAGTATCCAGGAAACCATGTGTCAAAGCATAGAGAATGGTTACTTGTTTCTCAACAGGTAATGGTTTGTGAACAGGTTGTTTCAAGACTTCAACTGTACGACGTCCACGGTTCAACTTAGCCTGTGTTGCTGCGTCCAAGTCAGAACCAAACTTAGTGAAGGCTTCCAACTCACGGTATGAGGCAAGGTCGATACGAAGTGTACCAGCAACCTTTTTCATGGCTTTAATTTGTGCAGAACCACCTACACGTGATACAGATGAACCCGCATCGATGGCTGGACGAATACCCGCATTGAAGAGACCATCGCCAAGGAAAATTTGTCCGTCAGTGATAGAAATCACGTTGGTTGCGATATAGGCAGAGATATCTCCTGCTTGTGTCTCGATAAACGGTAGGGCTGTAATAGATCCACCACCAAGTTCATCAGAAACTTTAGCTGAGCGCTCAAGCAAACGGCTGTGAAGGTAGAAAACATCCCCTGGGAAAGCTTCACGACCTGGAGGACGACGAAGCAAGAGAGACAGTTCACGATAAGCTACCGCTTGTTTTGAAAGATCATCATAAACGATCAAAACATGCTTACCTTGGTACATAAATTCTTCCGCCATGGCAACCCCAGCATAAGGAGCTAGGAAGAGCAATGGAGATGGTTGTGAAGCAGAGGCTGTCACAACGATTGTGTAATCCAAGGCACCGTACTGACGTAGTGTTTCTACTTGCGTACGAACTGTTGATTCTTTTTGTCCAATCGCAACATAGATACAAATCATATCTTGACCTTTTTGGTTCAAGATTGTATCAATCGCAATGGTTGTTTTCCCTGTCTGACGGTCACCGATAATCAACTCACGTTGACCACGACCAATCGGTACAAGGGCGTCAATAGCTTTCAAACCAGTTTGCAATGGTTCTGATACAGACTTACGTTGCATAACACCAGGAGCTGGCGCTTCTACTGGACGAGTTTTATCAGTGTGGATTTCTCCAAGACCGTCAACTGGACGACCAAGCGGATCCACAACACGACCAATCAGACTTTCACCTACTGGGACTTCCATGATTTTACCTGTACGGCGGATTGTATCGCCTTCACGGATATCTGTAAAATCACCTAGGATGATAATACCGACGTCTGTTGACTCCAAGTTCTGAGCCATCCCATAAGAGCCGTTTTCAAAAATCAATAACTCTCCACTCATGGCATTTTCAAGGCCGTGAGCACGCGCGATACCGTCCCCGATATAGGTTACAACACCTGTTTCAGTCACATCAAAATTGGGTTTGAAATTTTCAATTTGTTGCTTAATTAAAGCGCTGATTTCTTGTGCGTTAATTGCCAAAAGAACACCACTTTCTATTTCAAATTTTCTTTAACAACTTTAAGTTGTTGTTTAATACTCACATCAATTGTCTTGTGATTGGCAAAAATGACAAAACCACCAATAAGACTTTCATCGATTTGTTCTTTTACACTCCTTACTTTGAGAGACATTTTTTTCTCAATCAAAGGGAGCAAGCGACTCTTCTGTTCATCAGTTAAAGGATGAGCTGACCTAATCGTCACTTCAAATCGATTTGTTTCTTTTTCAAGTCGGTTCAAGCAATCTACAAGAATATCATAAAAAAGATTTGCTCTGTGATTGTAGATAAGAACCTGAATAAAGTTTTGCAATAAAGGTGACACAGAGTCTTGGAAGAAAGCAATTGTTTTTTCCTTATCAGACTCGTCTACTGCCACTTTTTTTAAAAAAGAAGGTAAACCTGTTTCTTCAGCAACTTGCTTGATTTGAGCTAAGTCTGAAAAGATACGGTCTTCTTCTCCTTTTTCTAAAACCAATTGGACAAAAGGCATGCTGTATTTTTCAATTACCTTTACTGTTTTCTTGTCCATTAAGCTTCTCCTAACTGATCGATATACTGATCAATGAGTTCTTTATGGGCATGACCGTCAAGGTTTTGTGAGATGATTTTACCAGCCAGGCTGATTGTCAAATCTGCTACCTCACCCTTAACGCTTTGTAAAGCTTCAGCTTTATTTTGAGCAATTTCTTGGTTCGCTTTTTCTTTCAAGCGTCCTGCTTCTAGCTTAGCATCTGCTAAAATACTAGCTTTGCTTTTCTCAGCTGTTTCTTTCGCATTCTCAATGATTGTCTTAGCTTCTTTACGGCTACCAGCCAATTCATCTTCGCGTTTTTGAGCCAATACTTCTGCTTTTTGACGTGCTTGTTCAGCTCCGTCAATATCTGCTGCAATTTTTTCTGCTCTTTGTTCGAAAATACTAGTCAAATTTGACCAAGCATATTTCTTAACCAAGACTAGCAAGAGAATAAAGGAACCAGCGATTAGTATAAAATCACCAAGTAATTCACCTACTGTTACATTCATAAACTACTCCTTTCTATTCTTCATCATTAATTTTATTTCCTAGGTACATTGAAGATAACAATGTAAATACATATGCTTGTACACAAGAAATAAAAACAGAAAATGCAGTCCAGATTAGATTTGTTCCAAAAGCAATAGGGTACCAATAGAAGGCCTGATGAGAAAGTAGGACTAACATACTTGCCATCACTTCCCCTGCAAAGATATTACCAAATACCCGCAATGCAAGTGAAAGGAGATTGGTAACTTCTTCCAAGAGATTCATTGGTGTCATAAAACCTGGTGTTACAAATGCTTTTAAATACTTTTTGATTCCACGACGACGAATTCCTTCTACGTGTGTCATTAAGATAATTGTAAAAGACAAGACCAAGTCAAATGACAAATTTGCTGTTGGTGAGGTCCAAAGATTTACACCATCTGTAGTCTGAATTCTAGCCATTAAGCCAATATTATTTGCAATGGCCATAAATAGGAATAAACAGAAATAAAAGAGAGAATAATCCTTTATCATTGGACCAAGGTTTGATTTTGTAAATCCAACAACAAAATCAAATAAATACTCTAATACATTTTGTTTTCCTGTGGGTCTCAAAGTCATATTTCGAGTTGCCCAATAAATAAAGCCAAAAATAAGTGCTACAGTCAACAAAGTCAAAACTACTATGGTTAAATTAAAGGTAACAGGACCAATATTGATGGTTGGATTAATACTTTCTTCCATCTAAAATCCTCCCTTTTTCAATTTATACTTCTTTTATTTGATGATAAATGAAAAGACAAGAGTAACGAAGAAAGTACCTTCAATAAAGGCAACCCCTAGGATCATCAAACTACGTAGTTCTGAGATGATATCTGGTTGGCGAGCAACTGATTTCAACAAACCGTTCATCAACATACCTTCACCAAGAGATACACCCATACAGGCAAGACATAGACCGAAAAATGTTAAATTCATGACGAATTCTCCTTTTAATTAAAATTTACTTACTTAGTTTAGTCCTAAAAATTGGATTTGTCAACTTTTTACCAACATTGAAAGCGCTTAACGGAAATTATTTTCAATTTTACTATTTTTGAGTCTATTATATAGAAAACTTTGGAAAAAAATTGTAATAAATCCGTCCATTATCTAGACCTTTCTGAAAAATAATGAAAAAATCCGAGATGAAATCTCGGATGGAATTTAATATATTTTTCAACTTCTTTTCTTTTAGTGACTCGACTTAAAGGGAAAGCAACCAGAAATCATTCATTTCCTTCATGCTTATTAAGCTCGAACTGTGACGCTGGTTCCATCTTCCTTATAAAGATTGATAAGACCTTCTTTGAGAGCTCGAACCATGTCTCCTGCTTGAACAGGTTGTGGAACCTTGATTGTCAAAAGTTCCATTGGATTTGGAGCACGGTCGATTTTATTGCCTTTGGCATCGTGCAAATCTTCTATATAAGTTTCAAAATGACGGAAACCTGGGCCATAAAACTCAACTTGGTCGCCTTCGTTAATGACATTCCGTTGACGAATGGTTGCTGTTTGTGTTGCATCATCATAATCAACGACTTCAGCAACAAACTTGTACTCAGGAATTTTACGACGAGCACCAAACAACTGCTCATTTTCAGATGGTGTACCATAGTAGAAACCTGTTGCTAATTCACGTTGGGCAACCTTCCACATCTCATCAATCAAGTCTTGCTTAATTGCTTCAAACTTCTCTGGACTTTCTAGATAGGCATCAACAGCTGCCTTGTAGCAGTTGGTTACAGTTGAAACATAGTGAATAGACTTCATACGTCCTTCTATCTTCAGACTGTCTACTCCATTTTCAATCATATCTGGAATGTGGTCAATCATAGACATGTCAACAGCTGACATTGAAAATTCTTCTGGGATTTCCCCTTTCAAGCTCTTACGTTCTTTCCCAAATGGCATATCATAAAGATCATACTTCCAACGGCAAGACTGAGAGCAACCACCACGGTTAGCATCACGCATACTCATGTGGTTTGAAAGAGTACAACGACCAGAGTAAGAAATACACATGGCTCCGTGGACAAAGGCTTCAATCTCAACATCTGTACGTTTGCGGATTTCAGCTAATTCTTCCATCGAAACCTCACGCGCCAAAACGACACGAGTCAAGCCCAGTTCTTTCCAGAACTCAAGGGTTTCATAGTTAGTTGCACTTGCTTGGGTAGAGAGATGGATTTCAAGACCTGGTGCTTCAGTCGCTGCAATCATGATCAAGGCTGGGTCAGATACGATAACTGCTGCAATCCCGATATCACGCAGTTTACGGAACCACTCACCAGCACCAGCTTCATTTCCTTCGTGCATAACCATGTTGGCAGCCACATAAACCTTAGCACCGTACTTAGCCGCAAACTGTACGCCTTCTTCCATCTGTTCGAAAGTAAAGTTTCCGGCACGGCTACGAAGACCATAGGCCTGACCACCGATAAAGACAGCATCCGCTCCATATTGAACAGCTACTTTTAGCTTCTCTAAAGTCCCTGCAGGTGATAAAACCTCTGGACGTTTTAATGTTTTTGTCATGTTTTCTCCTATTTGCAATATAAAAGTTTGACGTTTTTCCTTCTCATTTTATAGTAAATAAGCCATAAAATCAAGCCTAGACAGATTGTTTTGACAATTCTAATCTTTTAGATTATTAAAGCAAAAAGATTGTCAAAGAGAAAAAGCCCACAGATGTGAGCCCTTTTCTAATATAGGTTAGAAAAAACTATTTCTCCACTTCTTTTTTCTTGTGTGCAAGAAATCCAAATCCACTCAAAACTCCTAGAAGTCCTAAGACTACAAGATTAGCATGATCTTCTGTACCTGTATTAGGCAATTCCTCTCTCTTACTTGCTACAGAAGTCGGAATTTGTGAAGTTTCTTTTGTCGATTGTTCAGTTGGTGTCTTTGATTTTGGTACTTCTACCTTTGGTGTCTCAACCTTTGGCGTTTCAACCTTTGGTGTTTCAACTTTTGGCGTTTCAACCTTTGGTGCCTCAACCTTTGGTTTCGTACCTACTGTGATAACTTCTTCTACTGCTTCTTCAGTAATCGTGGTTGGTTCAT